>NZ_JBVIIM010000023.1:0-61119 GCF_055569765.1 Streptomyces sp. NPDC031365
ACTCCGGCGTAGCCCGTGAACGGCCTCGGCACCAGCAACCTCTCAACAACGCTCCGACCAGCCCTGGCACGCCAGCAAGATCGTGTTATGAGTTCATAGTACGTGTGGGAGTCCGTGACCGTCAGGTTGTGCACTCTCGCCGATTGTGACCAGCGATCAATGCCGGTGATGCGGACGGTTTCGGTGGCTGCAGTGCGCAGTTCCTGCCCGATGGCGAGTTCCCCTGCGTCCACCCACGCATCGAGGCCGGGCACCCAGAACGGGTGGCCGTCGGTCGCGGTGACGCTTACCTGCTCGCCACCAACCGTGAGAGTGAGCGTCACCAGGTTCTTCGTACCTTCCCCAGTGATTTCGGCGGTGACCTGTTTGACTTCGGTCTTCCCCGTCTCCGGGTCCGTCGCCAAGACCTTTTCGCCGATTTCGACGTCCTCAATGGGCTTCGTCGTACCGTCCGCCATCAGGACCTCGGTGCCAGGGGCAAAGCTGTTGCACGGCAGATCCGCTTTGAAGATTTTCAACCCCTTGAACACCCGCCCCCAGGGAAGATCTGTCATCGCCCAGCCGCACGCACTGAGGCTGTCGCCGCTCAGGCAGCTCTTCCACGCGTCGACGTCGGGGGCCACCAGTGAGATGACAATCTGCTGGAACAAGGTTTGTTCATGGTGGACGAGACCAAGCGCCTCACCGGCACCGGACGCAAACGCTGGACCATGCGCTGGAAGGCCGCGCTCCAAGCCTTCGACATCACCTTCGACGGCCGGCTCACCGCCGGACGCCGCTGAACAAATCCGACCGAGTTCCACCGTTCGCTACACAGACCCGCGTCACCCAACGAGCGCCAACCCGTCGCGGGGCAAGGGCTGTTGGGGCGTACACCCGGTCGGCACTCAGCGCCTTGCGTGATCACTGCGCGCAACTCCCGGAGCCACACCCGTGCCCAGTTCGCACCAGATGTACTTGCCTCGGCTGCCGTCCCTCGCCAACGGTTGCCAGCCCCACACGTCGGCGCACGCTCTGATCAGCGCCAGTCCCCGACCGTCCTGTCGATCGATATCCAGGCCCAACGGCTTCGGCGGCTCCGGCGGCGAGGGGTCCGCGTCCCAGGCGCCAAGCCTCAGTACGCCGGCCTCCGACCAGCGCACCCGCAGAGCGGCGGGACCCTTGGTGTGCCGGATGGCGTTCGACACCAGCTCCGTAGCCAGGAGTTCGGCCACGTCGACCAGGCGGATCAGGCCGTGCATGGTCAGGATCAGGCGGAGGGTGCGGCGGCAGATGGTGACGGCGCGGGCGTCGTTCGGGATGGAGAGGGAGTACTCCCACGGGTCGTTTTCGGGCATGCGGATTCCTCACGGGAGCAGGCGGGGGGATGGTGTGCAGCGGTGTCACTGCAGCATCCGTCACGGCAGGACGGAGCGGTGCACTTCCGCCGTACGGGATACACAGAGTGTGCTGTGCGTCACCGACAGTAGGACCTAATTTTAGGTCTGCACAACTCTTTGCCCTACTCTTGCCCCGAAAGAGACGGCTGTTCTTGGAAGTTGAGGCGGGAGAAGGCCATGGCACGTCGACAGCAGCCCACCGCACGTCAGATGCGGTTGGGGCGCGAGTTGCGGAAGCTACGTGAGGCAGCAGGGCTCAAGGCGCGTGAAGCCGCCGCACTGCTCGGGGCCGACTCTGTCCAGATGAGCCAGATCGAGTCCGGGATCTCGGCAGTGAGCGAGGAGCGCATTCGACGGCTCGCTGCTCACTACTCCTGCCCGAACGAGGAGTTGATCACTGCATTGGTGGCCATGGCGGGTGACCGGACGCGCGGCTGGTGGGAGGAGTACCGAGGGCATCTGCCCACGCAGTTCCTGGATCTGTCCGAGCTGGAGCACCACGCTCGCTGCCGCTTGGACGTGGACTTCCTTCACGTCCCGGGCCTTCTGCAGACGGAGGAATACTCACGAGCGCTCTTCTCGTATGTGAATCCAGAGTTCCCCGAGGACGAGGTGGAGCGCTGGGTGGAACACCGGATGCGGCGCAAGGTCATCATCGAACGCCCCCAGCCAGTGGCGTACAAGGCCGTGGTGCATGAAGGGGCACTGCGCATTCGGGTGGGCGACCGGGCCGCGGCGCGGAAGCAACTTGCCCGCATCCTCGAGATCTCCGAGATCGAACATGTCAGCGTGCGCATTGTCCCCTTCGACCTGGACGGCTTCGGTGGTGCCGGAAGCGTCATGGTGTACGCAGGCGGCACTGTTCCCGAACTGGACACGGTGGTTCGCGACGGCCCCAACGGGCCGGTGTTCATCGATGCTGAAGCCCAACTGAACCGCTATCGAACGCTCTTCCGTAGGGTGGAAGCGGTGTCACTCGGTCCCGAGCGTTCGCGGGACTTCATCCACAGGCTGGCGAAGGAGCTGTAAGGACATGCTGATCCCCGGGACTTGGCAGAAGTCGTCGTTCTCCGGCGGCGGACAGGGCGATGCCTGCGTAGAGGTCGCCCACCGCCACCCCCACATAGCCGTCCGCGACTCCAAGGACCCGGGCCGGGCCACGCTCACCTTCCCCGCCACCGCGTTCAGCACGTTCACCGCCCATCTCGGCACCATGCGCCTGCCCGATGTGGAATGAAGCCGTCGGCAGACCCCACCGCGGGATGGTGCTGGGAGTGGATGTCCAGGCAGCACGGCTGCCTCTGTGGAAGACCGGGGACGGAACGGCCCCGTGGACCGCAGACTGTCCGGTATGACCGTTCGCGAGGAAGCGCACCGCCTTCTGGATGCACGCCGGAGGACCGGCTGGTGGATGCCATAGAGCTGTTGCGCGAATGGGCCGAGGTGGAGCGCGGTGAGCGGCGCCCTCGTCGGCGCTTCCGCACGACCTCTTCTTCCGACGGTGAGCCGGACCTCGGCGCGCGCGCCAAGGACGTCGTCCGTGAGGCGTGGGACGGTCAGGAGCAGCGCAGCGCGTGATCGTGATCGACACCGGCCCGTGGTCGCGGCGGCCAACCGCAAAGATGAGCACCACTCCGCTTGCGTGCGTCTGCTGAAGAACCATCCCGGCCCTCTGCCACTGCCGTCCCCGCTCGTGGCAGAGATCGGCTACATGCTCTCCAGCCGGGCCGGCGTGAAGGCCGAGGCCGGTTTCCTGCGTGATGTGGCCGACGGTGTGTACGACTTCGTCCCCGTTACTTCATCCGGAGCCGCACGGGCCGCCGACCTGGTGGAACGGTACGCGGATCTCCCTCTGGGAACGGCGGATGCCTTCGTCGTGGCCGTAGCGGAAAAGTTCCGCGCGATCAACATCGCGACGCTGGACCGTCGCCACTTCAGCATCGTCCGGCCCGCTCACGTATCCGCCTTGACCCTGCTTCCGTAGCGATCCTGCGGGCTCTCACCGAGCGCGTCGACGCCCTCTTGCGCGGGCGCGGGAGAATGGACGGTGGCCCGCCTACCGGGGGGCGATCGTGTCGTACGTGAAGGAGTACCTCATGGCGGAGCACGCGCCGCGTCGGGAGCAGCCGCGGCTACGCCCCGCGCCCCTGCTGTTCGAGCCCGCGGAGGCGGTCTCGGATCCCGAGCACTTCTTCGACCTGGAGTCGATCGAGGATCCGCGCGCCCTGCTGGAGCGGGCGACCGAGCTGACGCTCGCGTTCCGTGCCGCGGCGGACCGGGCGACGGAGTTCCAGGCGATGGCGGCGGCCCAGCTGGCCGACCCCCGGCGCTTCGACCGGCTGACGACGGCGGACATCGCCGAGCGCGCCGAGTGGACCGAGGACTACGCGAAGAAGATGGTCGAGTTCGGCCGGGATCTGATGCGGGGCGGGGACGGGCCGGGGCACGTCGACCCCACGTGAGCCGGCCATCCGCTCGAACGGGCGTGGCATATGCCGGGTGGGCACGATACTGCCTCTCCCGGCCCCGTGTCAGCGGTTCGGGCAACTCTGCGGAATCGTTCCCTCACAGGCGGTAGACCTGTCCGTCATGAGCAGCACACGGAACGCCTCCGACGTCAGCGGTGTCACCCCGGACGGTGCCGCCTGGCTCGCCTCGGCCGGAACGTATCCGCGCAGCACGCTCTCGCACTGGAGGGAGCGGCCGGACGTTCCGGTCGTACTGCCCTGCGGTGTGGTCTTCGACGTGGTGAGCGTTCCCGCGGTCTTCGGGCGCCGGATGCTGGACCGGCTGTGGGAGGAGGGCCCGGGGTCCGGCCCCGTGGCCGAGTACCGCGGGCGGACACTGCTCTTCGCCGCACCCGGTACGGCGCAGAGGCTGCCGGCCCTCATGGAGTGGGAGGAGTGGGGGGCGCGCGGCGCGCGGACGGACGGGGTTCCGCCGCTGCTGTGTCACGGCACCGGCGACGCGGTGACCCTCCCGGCCCCCGCCCCGGCCCTCTCCGGCCCCACCCCCGCCGCCCGCTGGCTGGTCGCCCCCGATACGCGTCGTCCCTGGTTACCGGGCCCGGAGGTGCTGCTGTGGGCGGCCGTACGGGCGGCCCGCGCGGCCGTGCGGATATCGATTTTTCCTCCCACCGATCGTGGTGCTAATGTCTACGACGTCAGCAGGCGCCGCTAGCTCAGTTGGTTAGAGCAGCTGACTCTTAATCAGCGGGTCCGGGGTTCGAGTCCCTGGCGGCGCACGACATGAGTGAGGCCCCTCGCGCAAGCGGGGGGCCTCACTCATGTCCATGGCGGCCATCACGGCTGCCACGACCGTCACGGCTGTCCCGCGGTGATCTTCACCGTCCAGGCGCCCGACGGCGTACGTCCCTCCACCTCCACCCGTACGGACTCCCCCGGCACCGTGAAGCTCTCGCCGAGCGCGACCGGTGCGTCGGCGAGCGGCGGGTAGACGGAGTCCTCCCAGCAGGCCTCGGTGTGCGGGTGGGCGTCGACGACCTCGATGGGCCCGCGCCCGGAGCGGGTGTCGCTGCTCACCCGGTAGACCAGTACCCCCGGCCGGCAGGCCGCCGCGTCGTTGCCGACCGGCCCGCGCACCTCGAAGGCGAGCGCGGTGTCGGGGCCGGTCCGCACGACCGCGAGCTTGGTACCCCGCCCGAGCCCGAAGGACGGCGCCCCCGCCGCCCCCGTCACCGGTGTCCCCGGCCCCGCCCCCAGCGGCTCCAGTGTCAGCCGTACCGGCTCCGGGCCCCGCACGCACCGCACCTGCCGGGGTTCCAGCCAGCCCAGTTTCCATTTGTGCCAGGCGAAGAGGTCCGGGGCGAGGGCGAACTGGCTGCCCATCAGGTCCCAGTCGCCGACGTGGGTGTCCCAGTCGCCCTTGCCGTCCACCGGCCGGTGGTAGAGGTCGGGCAGGTCGAAGACGTGTCCGGTCTCGTGGGCGAGGACGAGGCGGTCCGGGGGGTGGTTCTCGAAGACGGTGACGACCCGGCGGATGTCGGTGCCGTCGGCGCGCAGCGGACGGTCCATGTTGACGACCTTGGTGGCGTCGGAGTCCACGCCCGGTGCGTCCGGGTCGGCGACGAAGTAGACGACGTCGTAGCGCGAGTAGTCGACGTGCCGGTCGGTCACGGCGAGCGCGTCGCGCAGATAGGCCGCGCGGTGGGCGACGGTCCAGTCGCGCTGTATGGCGTACTCGGTGGAGGGGCGCGGCATCCGGATCCACTGCCGCAGGGGGTGCGGGCGCAGGGTGAACCTGCCGTAGGAGGCCCGCTGGAAGAAGCGGCTGGTGGCGGGGAAGTGGTCGGCGGTGAGTTCGGCGGGCGTGGCCAGGGGGTGGGAGTCGGGGAAGGAGAGGAACACCATCACCGCGTCCAGGGTCCGGGACGGGCGGGGGTAGGCGGCGTTCCAGGTGTCCAGGCCCTCGGAGTGGTGGGCGTCGGTGCGGGTGAGGGCGCAGGGCGCCGCCGAGAACAACTCGGTGTCGGAGGGGACGCTCACCAGGGAGGTCGCCGCGAGCGCCGACATGGTGGTGCACATCGCCGCGGTGGTGCGCAGCCGGGGCCGTGCACCCGATCGACCGAACCGGTCCCGTACACCCGATCGGCCCAGCAGGTCCCCCACACCCGATCGGCCCAGCAGGTCCCGTACACCCGATCGGCCGAGCCGGGCCCGCAGTGCCTCACGACCGAGTCGTCTCGGGGTGAGCGGACGCGGCACGAGGACCTCCGGGAGACGGTTCGCGGGACACCGCACCCCAGACTGTGGCGATTTGTCATACTGCGCCCTGTTCAACTGCACCGGACGGGTGAGAAACGCGGGAATCCGAGCGGGGCCGGGCGGAGTCACTCAGAGTCGACACCCAGTTCACTCACGGAACGTCACAACTGGTCGGAGGCCCGCAGAAGCCGTCCACCCGTGGGCAGAAACGATCGGGCAGAGATGCGGAACCGTACGGAAGACCGGAGAGTGACTGGAAGGCCCCGGCGCGGGCCTCTATGATCGGCACACTTCCTGGTACTGAGAGACTTTCCTGCACGGACAGCGGCGGACAGCGATCGAGTGCACTGCGGGAGCGAGTGGTGAGCGGAACGTCCGAAGGGCCGGCGCCCGCGACGGAACTCGACCGGCCGGTCGTCACAGAGAGTGAGATCGTCACGTCTGCCGGTACCGAACCCCCAGCCCTGCGTTCCCCCTCGCCCCTGCCTCCCCCGTCTCCCCCCTCGTACCGCTCGGTCTTCACGGCCGCGCCGCTCGCCATGGCCGTTGTGGACCGCGAGGGCACGGTGACCGGTGCCAACGCCGCCCTCGCCGGACTGCTGGGCCGCGACCCCGACACCCTGACCGGTGCCGTCGCCGCCGACCTGGTGGATCTCACCTCGGACGCCCGTACCTGGCACGCCTACCGGGAGATGCTGCGCGGACGGCGGGCCAGGCTGCGCTGCACGCGCCGGCTGAAGCACCCCGAGGGACACGCGCTGTGGGTGCGGGTGACGGTCGTCCCGCTGTCCGCCGACGACGCGGGCGTCCTGCTGTCCGTCGCCGACATCAGCGATCACCGTGAACTCCAGGAACGGCTGCGGCATGTGCGGATGCACGACCCCGTGACCCGGCTGCCCAACCGCACCCTGTTCTTCGAACGGCTGACGGCCGCGCTGGAGGCGGAGTCGTACGAGGAGAGCGGCACGGGCCGGATCGGGCTGTGCTACCTCGACCTGGACGGGTTCAAGGCCGTCAACGACACCCTGGGCCACCGCGTCGGGGACCAGCTGCTGACGGCCGTCGCCGAACGGCTCAGCCAGTGCGCGAAGGACGCGGCCAGGACCGGCACACCGCTGGTCGCCCGGCTCGGCGGGGACGAGTTCGCGCTGCTGGTCGAGGACTCCACCGGAACCGAACAGCTGGCCGACCTGGCCGGGTCGCTGCTCGACGCGATCCAGGCGCCCTTCGACCTCGACGGCCGGAGGCTGTCGGTGTCCGCGTCGATCGGGGTGGTCGAGCGCCATGCCGCCGGGACCACGCCCACCGCGCTGATGCAGGCCGCCGACACCACGCTGTACTGGGCGAAGGCCGACGGCAAGGCCCGCTGGACGCTGTTCGACCCGGAGCGCAACGCCCACCGGGTGACCCGCCAGGCGCTCGCCTCCACGCTCCGCCCGGCCATCGACCGGGGCGAGTTCGCGCTGGAGTACCAGCCGCTGGTGGGCATGGAGGACGACCGGGTGCACGGCGTGGAGGCGCTGATCCGCTGGCACCATCCGCGGTTCGGCACGCTGACGCCGAATCGGTTCATCTCGCTCGCGGAGGAGGACGGCTCGATCGTGCCGCTCGGCCGCTGGGTGCTGCGCACCGCCTGCCGGCAGGCCCGTGACTGGCAGGTGGAGCACCCGGACGAGCCGCCGATCTTCGTCAGCGTGAACGTGGCGGTCCGTCAGGTGTGGGACTCCGACCTGGTGGCGGACGTCGCCGACACCCTCGCCGAGACGGGCCTCGCGCCGCAGCTGCTCCAGCTGGAGCTGACCGAGTCCGCGGTGATGGGCTCCTCCGGCCGCCCGATCCAGACCCTGAAGGC
Organism: Streptomyces sp. NPDC031365; assembly: GCF_055569765.1. NCBI lineage: Bacteria > Bacillati > Actinomycetota > Actinomycetes > Kitasatosporales > Streptomycetaceae > Streptomyces > Streptomyces sp. NPDC031365. The sequence continues at coordinate 7,956 of NZ_JBVIIM010000023.1, forward strand.
GCTCAGCGACATGGGCGTACGCATCGCCATCGACGACTTCGGCACCGGCTACTCGAACCTGGCCTACCTCAGCCGGCTGCCGGTGTCGGTGCTGAAGCTGGACGGCTCCTTCGTCCGCGGCTTCCAGATCGAGGAGCGCACCGCCAAGGCGAGCCCGGCGGACGAGGTCATCGTCGAGGCGATGGTGCAGCTCGCCCACCGGCTCGGTCTGACCGTCACCGCGGAGTGCGTGGAGACCTCGGCGCAGGCCACCCGGCTGCGGCGGATCGGCTGCGACACCGGTCAGGGCTGGCTGTACTCGCGTCCGGTGTCGCCGGACCGCATCTCCGAGCTGCTGGGCACGCCCGGGGTTCAGGCGGGCGTGGGCAATCCGTAGACGTCGGCGATCAGCTCGTAGGACCGCAGGCGTACGGCACCGCCGTGGGCGTTCGCGGTGAGCATCAGCTCGTCGGCGTCGGTGCGCTTCCGCAGCTCGTCGAGGCCCGCGCGGACCTCGTCCGCCGTGCCGTGGACGACGTTGGCGTTCCAGGAGTCGACGAACTCCCGCTCCATGGGGCTGAAGTCGTACGCCTCCGCCTCCTCGGGGGTGGGGACCAGCCCCGGGCGGCCGGTGCGCAGCCGGACCATGCTGAGGGCGGCGGCGAGCACCTGGCGGCGGGCCTCCTTCTCGTCGTCCGCCGCGAGCGCGGAGACGCCGATGAGGGCGTAGGGGGCGTCGAGGACCTCGCTGGGGCGGAAGGAGTCGCGGTAGAGGTCCAGCGCCGGGACCGTGTTCTGCGCCGAGAAGTGGTGGGCGAAGGCGAAGGGCAGGCCGAGCGTGCCGGCCAGCCGGGCGCTGAAGCCGGAGGAGCCGAGCAGCCAGAGGGGCGGGCGGTGTGGTGACTGCACGCCGCCGGGGGAGGTCGCCTGCACCGGGCCGGGGACGGCGTGGATGCGGCGGTAGGGGTGACCGTCGGGGAAGTCGTCGTCGAGGAAACGGGTGAGCTCGGCGAGCTGCTGGGGGAAGTCGTCGGCGCCCTCGTTCAGCCGGTCGGTGCGGCGCAGGGCTGCCGCGGTGGCACCGTCGGTGCCGGGGGCGCGTCCGAGGCCGAGGTCGATCCGGCCCGGGGCCAGCGCCTCCAGGGTGCCGAACTGCTCGGCGATGACCAGCGGAGCATGGTTGGGCAGCATCACGCCGCCGGAACCGAGGCGGATGCGGTCGGTGTGGGCAGCGAGGTGGGCCAGGATGACCGCCGGGGAGGAGGAGGCCACGCCCGGCATGGAGTGGTGCTCGGCGACCCAGTGGCGGTGGAAGCCCCGGGACTCGGCAAGACGGGCGAGGTCCACGCTGGTGCGCAGGGCGTCCGTGGCGGTGCGGCCGGCGCCCACGGTGACGAGGTCGAGAACCGAGAGCGGGACGGGGGCGTTCCCCTGAGCCGTGCCTCGGATCCCGTCGGCTGCGGTGTCGTCTGCGGCCACGGTGGGGTGCCTCCTGTGTGTCGCCGTGCGCTGTCCCCGGTGGACAACAGGAGGGCCACCTCGTCTATTCCGGGGCCGTGCGTGAGCGGTTGGGACGGGCGTCCCACCGCCGCACCCGGACGGCCGCCCCCGGTCACACCTGGACGATCGGCTCCCGGGTGAACAGCGCGCCCAGTTCCGGGGCGTTCACGCGGCGGTCGGCCAGGCGCAGGCACTCCCAGGCCGTGACCTGGTTGGCGGTGAGGACCGGCTTGCCCAGCTCCTTCTCCAGGGCGGGGATGTGGGCGATGGTGTGCAGGGCCGTGTCCGGCAGGAGCAGCGCGTCGGCGTCGGGGGTGTCGGCCGCGCGGGCCAGGGCGGACAGCTCCTCCTCGCCCCAGGTGCCGACCTCGGCCGCGGTGATGATCCCTGAGCTGCGCACCCCGGTGACCTCCACGCCACCGGCCCGCAGGAACTCGGCGAAGAGCAGCGCCACGTCGTCCGGGTAGGTGGCGCCGACGGCGACCCGCCGCGCCTCGATCTCCCGCAGCGCGTGCACGAAGCCGAAGGACGTGGACGACGCGGGCATTCCGGCCGCCATGGCGAGACTGCGCACCTGCTCGTGGGCACCGTCCCAGCCGTGCACGAAGCTGCCGCTGGTGCAGGCCCACACCACCGCCTCGGCGCCGGACAGGCGCAGCTGCTGGAGGCCGGCCGCCAGCCGCTCGGGCGCGCCCATCTGGAGCAGCGCGTCCACCCGGTGGGCGTCCTCGCCGATGTCGGTGTGCACCAGGTCCACCCGGACGTCGCTGCCCAACAACTGTTCGATACGCGGATAGTCGTCCTCTGCGGAGTGGCCCGGGTACAGGAATCCCAGTGCGGTCATGTCCAGCCTTCCTGCTGCTTCTCTTCCGGCACGTCCGGCAGTACGGAGCCGGACGTCTGGCCCGGCAGTACGGTCCCGGAGCGCGCCGACGCGTCGATCAGCGCCTGATACGGTCCCACCGCTCGGGTACCCAATCGGCGCAGCGCCGCCCACATGGTCACCTGGTTGGCCGAGATGACCGGTATGCGCAGCTCCGCCTCCAGCTGGGGGATGACGTCGTAGGTCGGCAGGTTGGTGCAGGACAGGAACAGCGCGTCCGCCGCGCCGAGCCGTCCGCGGACCGCCGCCTGCCTGGCCATGTCCACCACCTCGCGGTAGGTGACTTTCCAGATGTGCCTGGTCAGACCCATGTAGGCGCAACCGGTGACGGTGACACCGGCCCGGGCGACGTACTTCTGCAGCACCCGGGTGACCGACACGGTGTACGGGGTGACCAGGGCGAGGCGGCGTACGTCCAGTTCCACCAGCGCCTCGAGGAGCGCGCCGGAGGTGGTGAGGGCCGGGATCGCGCCGGCCCGGCTCATCGCCTCGCACATCGCGCGCTCGCCGACGATCCCGCCGACGAAGCTGCCCGACGTGCAGGCGTAGGCGACGACCTCGGGCGCGACCTCGGTGAGGGTGCGCACCGCGTCGCCGAGGGTCTCGTGCTCGCTGATCAGCCGGGCGAGGTCGAGACTCACCTCGACCGGCACGTACGGCGTGCGGGTGAGGTGCAGTGACACCTCGTCCGGAATCCAGCGCCACAGCTCGCGGTCCAGCGCGAAGTCGAAGGGGGCGACGACACCGACACCGCGCTGCGGGCCGGGGCCGCCGAGAAAGGAGACGTCCATGTCAGCACCGGCCTCACGCTGGGAGACGAGCACACAAGGGATCGCGGGAACGCCCGTGTTGACGACGGTAGGTTCGGGTGCGAGCGTGGTCAATCCGCGCATCTCAGACTCCGGCCAATCCTTCGCAAAGTCCTTCACGAAGTCCCCGGCCGTTCCCTTCCCGAAGACCCGGCCAGCCCGGAGAAACGGCGGCTCATGACCATCCCCACGCTGCTCGTCCTGGACGCCGATCCGCTCCCCCGCCTCGGCAGGCTCACCGGCCGTGTCAGGGTCGAGCACGCCGACGCCGCGGCGCTCGCCGAGCTGCTGCCGTCGGCGGATGTGCTGCTGGTGTGGGACTTCACCTCGCACGCGGTGCGCCGGGCGTGGCCCGGTGCGGGCCCTCGCCCGCGCTGGGTGCACACGGCGAGCGCGGGCGTGGACCATCTGCTCTGTCCGGAACTCGCCGCGTCCGACACCGTGGTCACCAACGCGCGCGGGGTCTTCGACCGGCCGATCGCCGAGTACGTCGCGGCCCTGGTGCTCGCCTTCGCCAAGGATCTGCCGCGGACGCTGGAGTTTCAGCGGGAGCGGACCTGGCGGCACCGGGAGACGCGCAAGGTCGCCGGGACCCGTGCCGTGGTGGTCGGCTCGGGACCGATCGGCCGGGCGATCACCGGCACGCTCCAGGCGCTCGGGGTGCGGACCGCGCTGGTCGGGCGGTCCGCGCGGACCGGTGTGCACGGCCCGGAGGACCTGGACCGGCTGCTGGCCGGCGCGGACTGGGTGATCGCCGCCGCGCCGCTGACGGAGGAGACACGGGGCATGTTCGACGCCCGCCGGTTCGGGGTGATGCGGCCGTCCGCGTACTTCGTCAACATCGGCCGGGGGCAGCTGGTCGTGGAGGAGGCTCTGGCCGGGGCGCTGCGGGGGCGGTGGATCGCGGGCGCGGCGCTGGACGTCTTCGCGGCCGAGCCGCTCACCCCGGACAGCCCGCTCTGGGAGCTCCCGGGGCTGGTCGTGTCGCCGCACATGAGCGGGGACACGGTCGGCTGGCGGGACGAACTCGGTGAGCAGTTCGTGGAGTTGTTCGAGCTGTGGGCGGCGGGTGAGCCGCTGGTGAACGTGGTCGACAAGCAGCGCGGGTATGTACCGGGTCACTGACGTGCGTACGTGAGAAGGAGGCCGGATGTCCGAGCTCACCGAGCTGACCGCCGTACGGCTCGTCGACGGCTACCGCAGGGGCGAGATCGGCCCCGTGGAGGTGACCCGCGCGGCGCTGGAGCGGGCGGAGGCGATCCAGCCGGAGGTGAACGCGTTCGTGCGGCTGCTCGCCGGGGACGCGCTGGAGCGGGCGGCCGCCTCCGAGGAGCGGTGGCGGCGGGGTGAGCCGTGCGGGCTGCTGGACGGGGTGCCGGTGACGGTGAAGGACATCCTGCTGCTGCGCGGCGCCCCGACGCTGAAGGGCTCGCGGACGATCGACCCGGCGGGCCGCTGGGACGAGGACGCGCCCTCGGTGGCCCGGCTGCGCGAGCACGGCGCGGTGTTCCTGGGCAAGACGACGACCCCCGAGTTCGGCTGGAAGGGGGTGACGGACTCACCCCTCAGCGGGATCACCCGTAATCCGTACGATCCGACGCGTACCGCGGGCGGGTCCAGTGGTGGCGCGGCGGCGGCCGTGGCGCTGGGCGCGGGACCGCTGGCGCTGGGCACGGACGGCGGGGGCAGTGTCCGTATCCCTGCCGCGTTCTGCGGGATCTTCGCGCTGAAGCCGACGTACGGGAGGGTGCCGCTGTATCCGGCGAGCGCGTTCGGCACGCTGGCGCACGTCGGTCCGATGACCCGGGACGCGGCGGACGCGGCGCTGCTGATGGAGGTGATCGGCGGACCGGACTCCCGTGACTGGTCGGCGCTCGGACCGGCGCCCGGCTCGCTCCGGGAAGGGCTCGCGGGCGGGGTGCGCGGGCTGCGGGTGGCGTACTCGCCGACGCTGGGCGGGCAGGTGCGGGTGGATCCGGAGGTCGCGGCCGCGGTGCGGCGGGCGGTGGAGCGGCTGGCGGGGCTCGGCGCGTACGTCGAGGAGACCGACCCGGATCTCACCGACCCGGTGGAGGCCTTCCACACCCTGTGGTTCGCCGGTGCGGCGCGAGTGGTCCAGCACCTCACCCGGGAGCAGCGGGGGCTGCTCGACCCGGGGCTGCGGGAGATCTGCGGGGCGGGTGCCCGCTTCTCGGCGCTGGACTACCTGGCCGCGGTGGACGTGCGGATGGACCTGGGCCGGCGGATGGGCCGTTTCCACGACACCCACGACCTGCTGGTCACCCCGACGATGCCCCGCACGGCGTTCGAGGCGGGTGCCGAGGTGCCGAAGGGGGCGGGCCACCGCCGCTGGACGGGCTGGACCCCGTTCACGTACCCGTTCAACATGACGCAGCAGCCCGCCGCGACGGTGCCCGTCGGCACCGACGCCGGCGGGCTGCCCATCGGCCTCCAGCTGGTGGCCGCCCGGCACCGGGACGACCTGGTCCTGCGGGCGGCGCACGCACTGTACGAGGCGGGGGTGAGCGGCACGCCCTCCGGTGGCTGAGCGGCCCTCACGCCGGCCGGAAGCTCAGCGGCCCTCACGCCCGCCGGTAACTCAGCGGCCCTCAGGCCCGCCGGAAGCTGAGCGTCTCTCCGGCCGCGCCCGTGCGCCACAGGTCGTTGCAGGCGCTGGCCAGGGAATCCAGTCCCTCCACCACCTGGCCCCAGACGATGCCCGGGACCCAGCCGACGTCGCCGTTCAGCAGCAGGTTGTTGCGCTCGTAGAACAGGGCCAGGTCCACGACGGTGGTGCCGGGGCGGACCTCCCGGTCGTAGCCGTAGGCCCTGGTGCCCAACTCGGCACCCGCGAAGGAGAAATAGCACAGATCACCCGGAATGGGGGTGACCGTCGGGTTCTCCAGGGGTGGTTCGGTGTCCGCGAAGGGCGGGAACAGGGCGTAGATCTCGTTGCGCGCGTACTTGGCGTGGTAGACGTCGCCGGACAGCGGGAGGGATTTCCAGACGGCTTCGCAGGTGATCGGCGCCCGGTCGTCGAGGAGTCGGGCCGTGCCGGTGATTCCTCGCTTGACCAGGGAGATCTCGAGATATCGGTCTGCCATGTCCCCCATGGTCCCGCGCCGGTCAAGACCGCCCGACCGCCGAACGGGGCTGAAACTGGCCGGAATAACTCGCATCGCTTCGGGTAGCTGCGCCGCCATGGCTCCACCACACAGAACCCCTCCAAGGGGTATTTCCGACCAAAGGTCCAGGACAGCCGGGCCCACTCGCCGGTCGCTGCTCGCGGGGGTCGCGGCGCTCGGTGCGCTGGGGGCCGCCGGCTGCTCGCGGGTGGCCACCGCGTCCGACGTGGAAGGCGGCGATCTTCTCGAACGGCTCAGGGCACAGGGCGTGGCCCGGCTCGGCATCGCGGGTGAGATCCCCTTCGGGTACATCAGCAGGGACGGTGAGCTGACCGGCGAGGCCCCGGAGCTGGCGAAGGTCATCTTCAAGCGGCTCGGCGTGGACCGGGTGCAGCCGGTACCGACGGAGTTCGGCTCCCTCATCCCGGGTCTGGCGTCGCAGCAGTTCGACATCGTGGCGGCCGGGATGTACATCAACCCCGACCGCTGCCAGCAGGTCATCTTCTCCGACCCCGACTACCAGATGCTCGACGCCTTCATCGTGCGCAAGGGGAACCCCCTCGGGCTGCGCGACTACAAGGACGTCGTGGAGAAGAAGGCCAAGTTCGCGACCGGTACCGGCTACGCCGAGATCGCCTACGCGGTGGAGGCCGGGTACAAGGAGAGCGACATCCTCATCGTGCCCGACCAGGTGGCCGGCCTGAACGCCGTCGAGGCCGGGCGCGTGGACGTCTTCGCGGGTACGGCGCTGACCGTCCGCGAGGTGGTCAAGAAGTCCGGCAAGACCGAGGCGACGGAGGCGTTCCAGCCCATTGTCGACGGTGAGCCGCACACGGACGGCGGCGGTTTCGCCTTCCGCCCGGACGAGACCAATCTGCGGGACGCCTTCAACGTCGAACTGCACAAACTCAAGAAGAGCGGCGAACTGCTGCGCATCCTCAAGCCCTTCGGTTTCACCGAGGACGAGATGACGGATCTGACCGCGAAGGAGTTGTGCGGCGGATGACATCCGGACTGTGGGAACTCGTACTCCAGGGCGTCTGGGTCACCATCCAGCTGCTCGTCTTCAGCTCGCTGCTCGCCGCGGGCGTCTCCTTCGTGATCGGTATCGCGCGCACCCACCACCTGTGGATCGTCCGCTTCCTCGCGGGCTTCTACACCGAGGTGTTCCGCGGGACCTCCGCACTGGTGATGATCTTCTGGGTGTTCTTCGTGCTGCCGCCGGCCTTCGGCTGGCAGCTGGTCCCGATGTGGGCGGGCACGCTGGCGCTGGGCCTGACCTACGGGGCGTACGGCTCCGAGATCGTGCGCGGCGCACTCGGCGCGGTCGACCCGGCGCAGAAGGAGGGCGGCATCGCGCTCAGCTTCACGCCTTGGCAGCGGATGAGGCTGATCATGCTGCCGCAGGCGGTGCCGGAGATGATCCCGCCGTTCTCCAACCTGCTGATCGAGCTGCTCAAGGGCACCGCCCTGGTATCGATCATGGGCATGGGCGATCTGGCGTTCAGCGGCAACCTGGTGCGTCTGGCGCTGCAGGAGAGCGCGGAGATCTACACGTACATCCTGCTGATCTACTTCGTGATCGCGTTCCTGCTGACGCGGGTGATGCGCGGGCTGGAGAAGAAGCTGAAGGCTGGCGTGGGGAACGCACCGGTGCGCAAACCTGACGTGGAACTGAAGAGTCCTGAGACGAGCAACGTGGGGGGTGCCGCCTGATGGAATGGGACTGGAGCGCGGTCTCCGACTTCATGCCGCACTTCTGGGACGGTCTGCTGGTCACCCTGCAGATCCTCGTCCTGGGATCGCTGGTGTCGTTCGTCCTCGGCCTGGTGTGGGCACTGCTGATGCGGGTGCCGTCCCGCTGGGTGACCTGGCCCGTCGGGGTGCTCACGGAGTTCGTGCGCAACACCCCGCTGCTGGTGCAGCTGTTCTTCCTCTTCTACGTGCTGCCCGAGTGGGGTGTGACCGCCCCGGCGCTCACCACCGGTGTGCTCGCCATCGGGCTGCACTACTCGACGTACACGATGCAGGTCTACCGGGCCGGCATCGAGGCGGTGCCGGTCGGCCAGTGGGAGGCCGCGACGGCGCTGAACCTGCCGGTGAAGCGGACGTGGACGGCCGTGATCCTGCCGCAGGCGATCCGCCGCGTGGTACCCGCCCTCGGCAACTACGTGATCTCGATGCTGAAGGACACACCGCTGCTGATGGCGATCACGGTGCTGGAGATGCTCGGCGAGGCACGACTGTTCTCGCAGCAGAACTTCCAGTTCACCGAATCCCTGACGGTGATCGGCGTGGCCTTCATCATCATCTCCTACCTGGCATCCCTTGCCCTGCGAGCCCTGGAGCGACGCCTTGCCCACTGACACTCTTCCCCATCCCGAGACAAGCCCCGAGCGCGGTTCCGGCGAGCTGATCCGCCTGGAACAGGTCACCAAGCGGTTCGGGGAGAACACCGTCCTCGACCACCTGGACTTCTCCGTCGACGCCGGCAAGCACGTCACCCTGATCGGCCCGTCGGGGTCGGGCAAGACGACGATCCTGCGGCTGTTGATGACGCTGCTCAAGCCCGACGAGGGCACCATCACCGTGGACGGGCAGAAGCTGTTCCCGGCGACCGAGAAGGAGCGGCGGGAGGTGCGCAAGCAGATCGGGATGGTGTTCCAGCAGTTCAACCTGTTCCCGAACATGACCGTGCTGCGCAACATCACCGAGGCACCGGTCACCGTGCTCGGCATGTCCAAGGACGAGGCGGCGGAGCGGGCCAGGGAGCTGCTCGACATGGTGGGCCTGGCCGACAAGCACGACGCCCGCCCGGCCCAGCTCTCCGGCGGCCAGCAGCAGCGCGTGGCGATCGCCCGGGCGCTGGCGATGCGGCCGAAGGTGCTCCTCCTCGACGAGGTGACCTCGGCGCTCGACCCGGAGCTGGTCGCGGGTGTGCTGGATGTGCTGCGCGACATCGCCCGCTCGACCGACATCACCATGCTCTGTGTGACCCACGAGATGAACTTCGCCCGGGACATCTCCGACCAGGTGCTGATGTTCGACGCGGGCCGGGTCATCGAGGCGGGTCCGCCGGAGAAGATGTTCAACGAGCCGGAGCACGACCGGACGCGGGAGTTCCTCAGCGCGGTCCTTTAACCACGGGGTGTGAACGGGCAACGCCCGAGGTCCACGCCCCGGGTCGTCCCTCTGGCATGTGCCAGAGGGACGGCGTCGCAGTTGAGGGGGCCGCCATCTTGTCAACCCCCGCTTCCCGGACGCCGTTTGACGGCTATCGTGGAGGGGATTCGCTGACCGGATTGCGGCCCCAAGAGCGAGCGCAGGGGGACACCGTGGCGCTGAGGCACGAGCCGACCGCGTCGTACCACTCGGTCCAGGACGCCCTGCGCGTCCTGGAGACGGTGGCGCGGCGCAGCACAGGAGTCAACGACACCGAACTCGCCCGCGAGACCGGCATCGCAACGGAGCGGCTGACCACCCTCCTGCGGATGCTGCGCCGCGAGGCCTACATCGAGCAGATCGCCGACGGTGCGTACGTCACCGGATCGGCCTTCACCCGCCTCGGTTCCGTCGAGGGACACGAGCAGGCGCTGCGCGACAAACTCCAGCACACCCTGGACCGGCTCCGCGATTCCGTGGGCGCCGCCGTCTACATCACCCGGTACGTCGACGGAGAGGTCGAGGTCACCCAGTACGCCGACGGCCCGGCCACCCCGAAGGTCAACGAGTGGGTGGACTTCCGTTCCTCGGCGCACGCCACCGCGATGGGCAAGAGCCTGCTCACCCAGCTCGACCACGACGGCCGGCGCGACCACCTCGCCCGGCACAGGATGGCCCGGCTCACCTCGCGCACCATCACCAGTGACCGCCTGCTGCTGTCCCGGCTGGCGTCACAGCCGCCCACGGTGCCGGTCCTGGACCTCCAGGAGTACGCGGTGGGCACGGTCTGCGCGGCCGTTCCGATCACGGCCGGTTCCTCGGTGGGCTGCCTGGCGCTGTCCCTTCCGGTGGAGCACGCCCACCGGCTGCGCCAGGCAGCCGACACCCTCAACCGCAGCGCGGCTCCGGTGCTGCTCTCGCTGACGATCTAGCGTCCGGGAGGGTGGTCGGAACCACCTTCCCGGACCGGGTATTATTTTTTCGTCGCCGACCGCGAAAGCGGACGGCGGGAGTCATGCGCCGCTAGCTCAGTTGGTTAGAGCAGCTGACTCTTAATCAGCGGGTCCGGGGTTCGAGTCCCTGGCGGCGCACCTGGAAGGGCCTCTCGTGGGAGCGAGAGGCCCTTTGACGTGCTGTGACGTGCTGGTGACGCGTTCGGAGGGCTCAGAACGTGACGTCGGAGCAGGCGTAGAACGCGTTGCCCGTGTCATGGACCGTCCACACCGCGAGGATCACGTGGTGGCCGCTGAGCCCGGACGGCAGACGGCCACTGTGCGAGAGCGTCTGCGGCGGACGCTGGCCGTTGTAGGGCACCGTCAGGAACGGGGTGAGGTTGAGGTCGGACCGGGACAGGTTGTGGTTCTGGTTCCAGCCCGGCCGGGTGATGTAGTACGTGAAGTCGGTCGTGGCGTGCATGGCCGTGAACTGCCACCGGAAGGTGTAGTTCTGGCCGCCCGACACGCGGGTGGTGGGCCAGGCCCCGCCCGACGGGGTCCGCGGGCTGTCGAGCTGGCCGAACCGCGTGTTGTTGGCAGAGCAGAGCTGCCCGTCGGCGGGTCCGGAGGCGGGGAAGCCCTTCGGGCCCTCGACGCTCTGCGGCTCCCACTGGATGGATCCGCAGTTGGTGACCGTGCCGTTCTGGCAGAGCTTCTGCCTGCTGATCGGCAGATCGGTGTAGCCGTGGCCGCTGGCACCACCGGAGGAGAGCACGAGCGCTCCGGTCGTGGCCAGTCCCACCGCGGCTGCGTACAGCTTGGTCCGTGTGCGCATGCTGCCGCTCCTGGAGAACGTGGGGGAGTTTCACTGAGCCGTGCAGGTAGGTCTAGACCAAGTCTCAGATTATGGGCCCGGATTGAACATGTCCATACCAATCGCAGCGGCGGTTCTCCGGCCGTTCACGGCCCCGTCTCCCCCCGGCCCGCGCAGAACGCCACCGTCAGGTCCTTCACCAGCACCTTGCGTTCGTAGTCGTCCAGCGCCACCAGCCCCCGCATCGTCAGCCGGGTCACCGTGTCCTCCACCGAATCCACGACCGAACCGAGCACGCTCGCCCGGTGCTGGGCGTCCAGCGCGGCGATCCTCCGCCGGTGCATCGCGGTAGCCACCTCGGGCGCGTACTCCACCCGCACCGGCCGTACGGCGAACACCTCCACCCCCACCGGCGCGGCGTCCGCCGCCACCAGCCCGGTCAGCGTGTCCTGCGCCGCCTCCACCGCACCCCGCCCCGCGCCCGGCGCCGCCACCGGAACGCGCGTCAGCGCCGCCTCGACGCACTCGCGCAGATAGGACTCGTGGTCCTCGACGCCCAGCGTGGCCCGCGCGGTGTCCCGCACCCGCCACACCACCAGCACGGCGACCCGCAGGGCGACCCCGCTGCGGTCGGCCGCCCGCATCGGCTCACCGCGCCAGTGCCGCAGCCGCACATCGACCCGGCGCCGCAGCAGCAGCGGGTTGACCCACATGAGCCCGGTCCGCCGCACGGTCCCCCGGTAGCGGCCGAACAGGTCGAGCACCCAGGCCCGCCCGGTCCGCCCGCGGGCCAGCCCGCCGAACCCGAACAGCCCGAGCGCCCCGGCCCCGGCGTACGCCGCCCAGTGCGCGGGCCCGATCCCGGCCGCACCGGCCCGCGCCGTGACGCCGAGCACCTCGGTCGCGAGCGGCGGCAGGACGCCCGCCCACCACGAGGTGGCCACACATCCCGCCGCCCCGCACAGACCGGCGAGGACGCCCGCGCCCCCGGGCAGCACGCGGGCGGGGCGCTCCACCAGTTCGGGGTCGACCGGGGGGACGGCCGCGCGGGGCCGCCCGCCCTGGTCCCGCCCCGCGCCCGGCCGGCGGGCGACGACCGCGGGCCGCAGCCGCACCGGGGTCGGCGCGGAGGCGTCGCCGTCCTCGCGGTTCTCGCGGTTCTCGCGGTTCTCACGGTCCACGCGGTCCTCGGGGCCCTCGGGGCCCTTGCGCTCCTCGCGGAACAGCAGGTGGACGGGGATCTCGGTGGTGGCCCCGCTGTGGATGAGCCGGACCGGACGGGCGGCCGTCACACCCTCCGAGGGCTCCTCGGACTCGGTGAAGGGCTCGGGGGTGAGGTCGGGCGTGGGCTCGGGCGTGGGCTCGGGGATCGACTCGGGGATGCGTTCGGGGACGGGGGACGTCGTCGTGGTCATGGGTGCCTCCAGCCTCCGCACCAGATGCGTCACTTCAAGGGACTCGCACTGCTGGCCGGGGCTTGGTGTCCGGGGTTGGTCGTAGCGGCGTGGCGGGCCATGCCCGTCGGAACGGGCGTTGGTGCGGGCCGGGGGTGCGTGATCGCGGGCGCCCGCGCGGGGCTCACGGGCCGCACCGGCGGGGCCGCCCGGCCGTCGGGACCGTGCAGCGGCGCCTTCCGGCCTTGTCGCGTTTGCGGCCCCTCACCTGCGATGACGTCCGTACCGGCGGACTGCTGCGGGTGCGCGGACGCGGCCGCGGGAGCCGCCGGGGCGCCGATCGCGGTGGACGCCACGGCGGCCACGACCAGCGCGGTCCCGTGGGCCGCCGGACGCCCCGGAGACCGGCCGGCCGGGGAATGCAGCAGAAAACGCCGCCAGTGCGCACAGCCCGGGCAGTCGCAGTCACCGGCCGGATCGAATTCCTCGAATACCGGAGACTCCATGCGATTCCCCTCACACTCCCGGTCGATTCCTTCACAGCTGTGCACGACGGCCAGTTTCGCAACTGTCCTGCACACGCGCATGTTGACGGCCCGAATGATGTAAAGGCCCCGGTGAACCGGCCGGCCTGCGGCGCACGGAGGGTCCGAGGCGTTCGGGGCACCCCCCGGGTCCTGTAGAGTGTCGCCGTCAGCGCGCGCCGCTAGCTCAGTTGGTTAGAGCAGCTGACTCTTAATCAGCGGGTCCGGGGTTCGAGTCCCTGGCGGCGCACCGACAGACGGGCTCCTCGTGCAGACGGGGGGCCCGTTGGTTTTGGCCGGATTTCCTCTCGCGTCCGTTGAGTGAAACCCTCTCGCCCTACGTATGCAACGGTGACCCACCGGCCCGCCCCAGACGTCACCATGGTCGCGTATGCCCGGTTCACACCGTGTTTGGCACTTGCGATCATGATGAACACCGTAGACCCTGGTCTCTTCAAGATGCTGCGGATTCGCGGCTGTTGGGGGGCAAGGAACCGGTTGCCGGCGGAGCGGGGTGAGGGTCCCCGTCCCGGGAAGCGATGCCGAGGGGGGCATCATGCAACCGGAAGAGCGCTGTGCCGTGTCTATAGGGTGTGGATGACGTGGTGGCAGCGGTCAACCACTGACACGTCCGTGAAGGTCGAGGGGGCCCGAAACGGACGTAAGGAAGCGACGAAACACGCGGCGGAGCCGTGTGTGGGGGGATGACTCATGACGTCGACGCCGACGGGCGCCCGGAAGGACGATGACCCGTCCGAGACCACCCAGCTCAGGGTGCCCGGCCATCGGACGGGGAACACGGGCACGTTCCGACGGATCAAGAAGACGCTGCCGAGATACGACTACGAGCACTACAGCCGGCTCGCGGGTCCCCTCACCCAGCCCGATCCGAACAAGCCCTACACGGTCCAGTACCGCTCGCTGATCGGCCAGGAGCCGCACCGCATCCGCATCGCGCTGATGCTGGCCGCGGCCCCGGTGCTGTCGCTGGTGCTGCTGGTGTGGCTGCTGCAGCCCTCGCACTGGACCGAGCGGGACTACGTGGAGTTCGCGTGGCTGCCGGCCCTCGACATCGTCATGCTCGTCTCGATCGGCCTGATCGAGTTCTTCCGCTGCATGAACGTGCTGTCGAACGCGCACGCCACCCTGGTCGCCCGCGACCCGGTCCCGGTGGTGCCGGAGACGGGCACCCGCGTGGCCTTCCTCACCTCCTTCGTGCCCGGCAAGGAGCCGCTCGAGATGGTGACGAAGACCCTGGAGGCGGCCGTCAAGATCCGCCACCGGGGCCTGATGCACGTCTGGCTGCTCGACGAGGGCGACGACCCCGAGGTGAAGGAGGTCTGCGCCCGTCTCGGCGTGCACCACTTCTCCCGCAAGGGCGTCGCGAAGTGGAACCAGAAGAAGGGCGCCCACCGCGCCAAGACGAAGCACGGCAACTACAACGCCTGGCTGGACGCACACGGCGACGACTACGAGTTCTTCGCCTCGGTCGACACCGACCACATCCCGATGGCGAACTACCTGGAGCGGATGCTCGGCTTCTTCCGCGACCCGAACGTGGGCTTCGTCATCGGCCCGCAGGTGTACGGCAACTACGACAACTTCGTCACCAAGGCCGCCGAGTCCCAGCAGTTCCTCTTCCACGCGCTGATCCAGCGCGCCGGCAACCGCTACGGCTCGCCGATGTTCGTGGGCACCTCCAACGCCGTACGCATCAAGGCGCTGAAGCAGATCGGCGGTCTGTACGACTCGATCACCGAGGACATGGCGACCGGCTTCGAGATGCACCGCCACAAGAACCCGGCGACGGGCAAGAAGTGGCGCTCGGTCTACACGCCGGACGTCCTCGCGGTCGGTGAGGGCCCCAACGCCTGGACGGACTTTTTCACCCAGCAGATGCGCTGGTCGCGCGGAACGTACGAGACGATCCTCAAGCAGTACTGGAAGGGCTGGTACTCGCTCCCGCCGAGCAAGCTCTTCAACTACACCATGATGATCATCTTCTATCCGATGTCCGCCCTCAACTGGATCCTCGCGGCGATCAGTTGCGCGCTGTTCCTGGGCCTCGGCGCCTCGGGCGTGAACATCGACCCCACGATCTGGCTGATGCTCTACGGCAACGCCTCCGCGCTGCAGATCGGCCTCTACATCTGGAACCGCCGCCACAACGTCTCGCCGCACGAGCCCGAGGGCTCCGGCGGCGTGGCCGGCATGGTGATGTCCGCGCTGTCGGCACCGCTCTACGCGAAGGCCCTGATCGACTCCGTCCTGCGCAGGAAGAGCAAGTTCGTGGTCACCCCCAAGGGCGACTCGGCCAGCCCGGACACCTGGTTCGGAACCTTCCGGTACCACTGGTACTTCATCCTGATCTTCGTCGGCTCCCTCGCCGCGGGCTTCGTCTACGGACACTCGCACCCGGCGATGGTCATCTGGGCGACCTTCGCCCTGCTGATCACCGCCGCGCCGATGTTCGCCTGGCGCCACGGCATGCGGCAGGACCGGAAGAAGCCCGGCGCCCACGCGGGGGGACGGCCGCCGGAGGCCGCCGACGCGCCCCCGACGCAGCAACTGCCGCAGCAGTACGCCGCGCAGCAGTACGCCCCGCACCAGCCGCACGACCGGCCCGGCTGGGCCGGTTCGCACGGCGCGCCGGGTGGATCAGGAGGCCCCGACGGGCCGGGAGGGCCCGGGGGCAGCACTCCCGGAAACGACCAGACCATGCAAATCGCCCTGGGTGGACTTGGGGGACGTAAGGAATGACTGACCGTGCAGGCCGCCGTCGCGCCCGTCGTATCGCGATAGGCACGGCGGTGGTACTAGCGCTGGCCGGAATGAACGGGCCGTGGCTCTACCGCTTCGGCACCGAGAAATACCACCAGTACAAGATCAACCAGCCCGAGTACAAAGCCGCGAACGGCAAGTGGGAGATCGTCGACTTTCCCGAGGAGTACCGGCAGAACACCATTCACGCGGCGCTGCTGCGCACCGGCAAGGTGCTGCTCGTCGCGGGGTCGGGGAACAACCAGGACAACTTCGACGCGAAGAAGTACGACACCCGGATCTGGGACCCGGTCAAGGGGACCATCAAGAAGGTGCCGACGCCCACCGACCTGTTCTGCACCGGCCACACCCAGCTGGCCAACGGCAACCTGCTGATCGCGGGCGGCACGAAGCGGTACGAGAAGCTCAAGGGTGACGTGAAGAAGGCGGGCGGCCTGATGGTCGTCCACAACGAGAACCCGGACAAGCCGATCACCCTGCCGGCGGGCACCAAGTTCGTGGGCAAGGAGAACGGCAAGACCTTCGTCTCGAAGGACCCCGTACTCGTCCCGCGCGCGAAGAAGAACTTCGACAAGGAGACCGGCGAGTTCCTGGGCAACACCCCGGGCTACGGCCGTACCTACGTCGAGGCGCAGAAGGACGGCAACACGTACGCGACCGGCACCCAGGACAACTACACCGTGCGGGGTCTGAAGGGCGAGGACGCGCGGAACACGTACGGCATCGCCGAGAAGCTCGCCCTGGACAAGAAGGACTTCCAGGGCATCGACGACGCCTTCGAGTTCGACCCGGTCGCCGAGAAGTACATCAAGGTCGACCCGATGAAGGAGTCCCGCTGGTACCCGACGCTCACCACCCTGAGCGACGGCAGGATCCTCAGCGTCTCCGGCCTCGACGACATCGGCCAGCTGGTCCCGGGCAAGAACGAGGTCTACGACCCGGAGTCGAAGAAGTGGAGCTACACCGGCAAGGTCCGCCAGTTCCCGACGTACCCGGCGCTGTTCCTGATGCAGAACGGCAAGATCTTCTACTCGGGTTCGAACGCGGGCTACGGACCCGACGACGTGGGCCGTGAACCGGGCGTCTGGGACGTGGAGACCTACGACTTCGAGAAGGTCCCCGGGCTGAGCGATCCCGACATGATGGAGACGTCCGGCACGGTGCTGCTGCCGCCCGCGCAGGACGAGAAGTACATGGTGATCGGCGGCGGCGGGGTCGGCGAGTCCAAGCTGTCCAGCGAGAAGACCCGGATCGTCGACCTCAAGGCCGACGACCCGAAGTTCGTGGACGGTCCCTCACTGGACAAGGGCACCCGCTACCCGCAGGCCTCGATCCTGCCGAACGACGAGGTGCTGATCACGGGCGGCTCGGAGGACTACCGGGGCCGCAGCGACTCCAACATCCTCGAGGCGCGGATCTACGACACGGAGAAGAACGAGCTCAAGCGGGTCGCCGACCCGCTGGTGGGCCGCAACTACCACTCCGGCTCGATCCTGCTGCCCGACGGCCGCGTGATGGTCTTCGGCTCCGACTCGCTCTACGCCGACAAGGCCAACACCAAGCCGGGCGAGTTCGAGCAGCGCATCGAGATCTACACCCCGCCCTACCTGTACGGCGACGAGGCACAGCCCGAGCTGTCGGACGGGCCGGAGACCATCGAGCGCGGTGAGTCCGGCACGTTCACCTCGAAGGACGCCGCGTCCGTCACGAGCGCCCGGCTGATCCGGCCGAGCGCCTCGACCCACGTCACCGACGTGGACCAGCGCTCGATCGAGCTGGACTTCAAGGCCGACGGCGACAAGGTCACCGTGACGGTCCCGGAGAACCGGAACCTGGTCCAGGCGGGCTGGTACATGCTCTTCGTCAGCACCGGCGACGGGACGCCCAGCAAGGCCCAGTGGGTCCGGGTGCCTTAGCGCTGCGCCGGCTTGGGGGGTCTTCGGCCGGGGCCCGGGAGGGCTGGTTCTCCGGCTGCGGGCCCGCCGTGGCTGGTCGCGCGGTTCCCCGCGCCCCCCAAGGGGTGCGGGGAACCTGCGTCATTCGGATCCCTTGGCCAGTTCCAGGGCGTAGTCCGCCCACCACTGGCCTGCCTTCGGGCCGCCCTTGCATTCGCCGTCCGACTCCCCCGGACGCTTGATCCACAGGTAGGCGTCGACGAGGGGGTCGGCCGTCTTGGTCGTGGGGGTCTCGCCGAGCGCGCGGCCGGGCGGGTTGCACCAGCGTTCGTCCGCGGCACCCTGGGTGTAGGGGCCGTTGCCGTTGCGGCTGGTGTCGATGACGAACGGCTTGTTGCCGACCTTGGCGGAGAGCTGCTTGCCGTAGGCGGTGGAGTCCTCGGTGGTGTAGAAGTTGGACACGTTCACCGCGAAGCCGTCGGCCTGGTCGATGCCTGCCCGCTTGAGCGGGTCGAAGATCTGGTCCGGGTTGCCCCAGCCGGCGTTGCCCGCGTCCAGGTACACCTTGGTGTTCTTCAGTCCCTTGAGCTTGGCGACGGCGCCGCTGAGAAGGTCGTAGCGCTCCTCGTGGAACTGCTCCGGGGTGCAGCCGTCCACCAGGTGCAGCACCGCGTCGGGCTCGAGTATCACCGTCGCCGGGCGGTCCCCGATGCCCCGGGCCACGGCGTCGACGAAACCCCGGTAGGCGTTGCCGTCGGCGGCGCCGCCCTGCGAGTACTGGCCGCAGTCGCGGTGCGGGATGTTGTAGAGGACCAGCAGCGCGGTGCGGTCGGCCTTCTCGGCACCCTCCGTGTAACCGCGGGCCTGCTCCTCGGGGTTCTCCGGGCTGATCCACTCGCCGACCGGCTGGTCGGCGATCTTGCGGATCTCCCCGGCCTCCGACTTCTTGCCGTCCTGCCGCAGTTCGGCGACCTTCCGCACGGCGAGACTGTCGGGGTTGACCCAGTAGGGGTTGATCTCCTTCGGCTGCTGTGTGACAGCCGCGCCGGCCCCCTGGTCGTCCCCCTTGCCGTCGTCGGAGGAACACCCCGTGATCAGCAGTGCCGCCCCCAGCACCGCTGTGGACGCCCGCCTCCCGGCGAACGCCCCGACCCCCCTGCTGCCGTACATCCAACCCCCCTTGGGTGCACTTGTTCCATGTGTTCCGAGCCCCAATCCTGACATACGTCCCGCGACGCCCACGAGGCCGAACCCACCTTGTCCGTGAGCTGTTACAGCCCGGCTTCCCGGGCCGGCCCTCCTCACTCCCGCCGGGCCCCGTCACCACTGCCACCTGCGGCGTTCGCGGAACGCGACCGTCCGGGGGTTGGCGTCGACCAACCCCCGTGTCAGACCTGACGTTCGTTCCGGAGTCGTGCGCATAGTCCCCGGGACGGTGCCCGCCCGCGCGCACGTGCGCCTCACGGAGCATCACGGGCTCCCGCACGGCTCGCCGGGTACTCCCGCGGCCCGTGCCGCCCGCACGGTCGAGGACCGGCCCGGCCGGCGTCCTCCGGGGAACGGGCCGTCGGCCGGGTGAGGTGAGGTGAGGTGAGGCCCGGGCGAGGGCGGGCCCGGCGGTGGTGGCGTGGGCCCCGTGTTCGGGTGCCCAGGCGTCCACCTGCTCAGGCGCTCAGGCGCTCAGGCGCCGGTCGCGTACGCCGAGACGACTACGGGGGCCGTGCAAGCACCGGCACCGGACGTCCGGTCGGCGGTCCCGCCGCAGGTGATCAGCCGGAGCCCGGCCCGTCCGTCGCCGTCCGGAACGGAGACCTGCCGGACGTCGAGCCGCCCGTCCCCCACGACGGACCCGTCCCGGGTCACGGCCCGGACGTCCTCCACGGTGAACCCGACGGTCTCTCCGTCCGCCCGGACCACCCGGATCTCCTGACCGACGGCGAGCCCTGCCCCCGTGCCCGCCGTCCCCGCCATCAGCGCGGTGCCGGCCGCCCCCGGGGCCACCCCGTCCGCGTACCAGGCGACCGCGTCCGGCTGCCCGGCCGGTGGCGGCTCCAGGGTGCCGTTCTCGTCCAGGCCGCGGGCGACCACCGGCGCCCGGACACCGAGGGCGGGGATGGCGAGGAGTCGCGGCGCCGTGGCGTGGGGCTTCGGTGACGACGGTTCGGCGCGGGGCGGGCGTCCGGCCGCCGCCATGTCGCCGGTCACGGGCCCGGTCGGCCCGGCGGGCTCACCGGCCGGCGCCGGGCCGCCCCACAGCCACAGCCCGAGCAGCATCACCAGCCAGGCCACACCGGCGAGCAGCCGCCCGGTACCGCACGGAAGCCGCTCCTGACACCCCTCCCCCGCACGGAGTGCGACACGCAGCGAACCCATCGTGAACCTCCAGACACCTGGAGGCTCCCCCGAGGGGCACGGCCCCGCATCCCCGTGCGCGCGACGCCTACTCCGTACGGGTGAACGTCGTCAGACCAGGTCGACGATGTCCGCGATGGAGTCGAGGACCTGCGACGGCCGGTACGGGAAGTCCTCCACCTGTTCCGGCCGGGTCAGGCCGGTGAGCACCAGGAAGGTCTGCATCCCGGCCTCGATACCGGCCAGGACGTCGGTGTCCATGCGGTCGCCGATCATCGCGCTGCTCTCGGAGTGGGCCCCGATGGTGTTGAGCCCGGTGCGCATCATCAGCGGGTTCGGCTTGCCCGCGAAGTACGGCTGCTTGCCGGTCGCCTTGGTGATGAGCGCGGCCACCGCGCCGGTCGCCGGGAGCGGGCCCTCGGCGGAGGGGCCGGTCTCGTCGGGGTTGGTGCAGATGAAACGGGCACCGTCGTTGATGAGACGGACCGCCTTCGTCATGGCCTCGAAGGAGTACGTACGCGTCTCCCCCAGAACCACGTAGTCGGGCTCGTGGTCGGTGAGGATGTAGCCGATGTCGTGCAGCGCGGTGGTGAGTCCGGCCTCGCCGATGACGTACGCCGACCCGCTGGGACGCTGGTCGTCCAGGAACTGGGCGGTGGCGAGCGCGGAGGTCCAGATGTTCTCGATCGGGACGTCCAGACCCATGCGGCGCAGCCGGGCGTGCAGGTCCCGTCCGGTGTAGATCGAGTTGTTGGTGAGGACCAGGAAGGGTTTGCCGGACTCGCGCAGCTTCTTGATGAAGGCGTCGGCGCCGGGGATCGGTACGCCCTCGTGGATCAGCACCCCGTCCATGTCGGTGAGCCACGATTCGATCGGCTTGCGGTCTGCCATGTGCGGGATCTCCTGCCGTACGCGGTCCTGCGTGCGCCCCAGCCTAAACAGACCCGGATCATGAGGGAATGGCCGACGTCGGTCCGCACGGCGACGGGAGCACGGCGACGGGAGCACGGCAACGGGAGCACGGCAACGGGAGCACGGCGGCCGGCTCAGCCCGACCGGCTCCT
Source organism: Streptomyces sp. NPDC031365 (assembly GCF_055569765.1). Taxonomy (NCBI): domain Bacteria; kingdom Bacillati; phylum Actinomycetota; class Actinomycetes; order Kitasatosporales; family Streptomycetaceae; genus Streptomyces; species Streptomyces sp. NPDC031365. The sequence goes on from NZ_JBVIIM010000023.1 coordinate 29,173, forward strand.
CAGCCGTCCCCCCGCCCGAACAAGGGCGCCAGCACCAACTGCGCCGCGCCCTGCGCGACCGCCCGCACCCCACCGGGGGCAACCCGGACCGGAACCCCCACCTCACTGCCCCCGCCCTCCCGCCGCGCGCGGGCACCGAGCACCGCACCCACCCCGCCCACGAACACCTCGGGCGCCCCCGCGACGGTCCGCCCGCCCAGCAGCACCAGGTCGATGTCGAGCAGCCCCACCAGATTCGCCGCCCCCGCCCCGAGCACCCTCGCGGCCTCGGCAAGGTCGTCCCGCGCGACAGCCCTCAGGCACAGCGCCTCGACACACCCCCGGGCACCGCAGGTGCATACCGGCCCGTCCAACTGGATCACCTGGTGCCCGAACTCCCCCGCCCCGGTCCTCGCCCCCCGGTACACGCTCCCCCCGATCACCAGCCCCGCCCCCAGCCCCGTACCGAGGTGCAGATAGGCGAAGGAACCGCCCTCGCCACCCACGGAGAGCCCCAGCGCCGCCGCGTTGGTGTCCTTGTCGACGACCACCGGCACCCCCAGCCGCTCCGCCAGCGCGTCCCGCAGCGGGAAGCCGTCCCACTCGGGAAAGCCGGTCACCCGGTGCAGCACACCCCTCCGGTGATCGAGCGGCCCCGGAAGCGCGACCCCGACCCCCAGCGGCGGCCGCCCGCCGGCCACGTCCGCCCGCAGCGCGCCGACCACCCCGGCCACCCCGGCCAGTACCGCCTCCGCCCCCGCGCCCAGGTCCAGCGGCGCCCTCCGCCGGGCCACCGCCGCTCCGTCGAGATCGACCAGCACCGCCCGCGTCTCGTCGCGGTCCAGGTGCACGCCGACCGCGTGGCCCGCCTCCGGTACCAGGCGCAGCACCGCGCGCGGCTTGCCGCCCGTGGACGCCCGGCGGCCCGCCTCCGCCGCGAGGCCGTCCTCCCGCAGCCGGGCCGTGATCTTGCTGACCGCCTGCGGGGTGAGCCCGGTCCGCTCGGCGAGTTCCAGCCGGCTGATGCCCTCCGTTCCCGCGACCCGCAGCAGATCCAGCACGAGCGCGGCGTTGTGGCTGCGCAGGGCGAGCAGGTTCACCCCCTGCCGGCCTCCGCCGATGTCGTCGTTCGTCCTCTTCACCCGCCCATTCTCCCCGCCGCTTGCACTTTGGCAACAGCGTTGCGAAAGTGGGGGGCATGACTGGCACTCCCCTCCGCGTCGGCCTCGTCGGCTACGGCCTCGCGGGCTCCGTGTTCCACGCCCCGCTGATCGCCGCGACCGAGGGCCTCGCGCTCGACACGGTCGTCACCTCGAACCCCGAGCGGCAGCGGAGGGCCCGCGGCGAGTTCCCGGACGTGCGCGTCGCGGCCGCCCCGGACGAGCTGTTCGACCGTGCCGGCGAACTGGACCTGATCGTCATCGCGTCCCCGAACAGGACGCACGTCCCGCTCGCCACCACCGCACTCGAGGCCGGTCTGCCGGTCGTCGTGGACAAGCCCGTCGCCGGTACGGCGGCCGGGGCGCGTGAACTGGCGGCGCTCGCCGAGGAGCGCGGTCTGCTCCTCTCCGTCTTCCAGAACCGCCGCTGGGACAACGACTTCCTCACCCTGCGCGAGCTGATCGACAAGGGCGAGCTCGGTGACGTCCACCGCTTCGAGTCCCGCTTCGAGCGCTGGCGCCCGCAGCTCAAGGGCGGCTGGCGGGAGTCCGGCGACCCGGCGGAGATCGGAGGTCTGCTGTACGACCTCGGCAGCCATGTCGTCGACCAGGCACTGGTGCTCTTCGGCCCGGTGAGCTCCGTGTACGCGGAGACGGACATCCGCCGTGAGGGCGCGCGCACCGACGACGACACGTTCATCGCGCTCACGCACGCGAGCGGCGTCCGCTCCCACCTCTACGTCTCCGCGACCACGGCCCAGCTCGGCCCGCGCTTCCGCGTCCTGGGCTCGAAGGCCGGCTACGTCAAGCACGGCCTGGACCCGCAGGAGGCCGCCCTGCGCGACGGGCTCCGCCCCGGCGCCGGCTGGGGCACGGAGCCCGAGGAGCTGTGGGGCCGCGTCGGATCCGGGGAGTCCCCGGTGACCGGCGGCGGACGCCCCGCACCGACCCTCCCCGGCGACTACCCCGCCTACTACGCGGCCGTGGCGCGGGCCCTGCTGTCCGGTGGCCCCAACCCGGTGACCGCCCTGGAGGCGGCAGCCGCACTCGACGTACTGGAGGCGGCCCGCCGCTCCGCCCTCGAGAAGGTGACGGTGACCCTGTGACCACCCCCGAACTCACCCCCGGCGTGGAGGAGCTGGAGGCGCAGGAGCGCCGCCTGGTCTTCGAGCGGTTCACGTACGACGACGCCTGGGCGCTCGGCTCCCTGCTGGTGGAGATGGCGCGCGAGCGCCAGGCGCCCGTCGCCATCGACATCCACCGCGCCGGTCAGCAGCTCTTCCACGCCGCGCTGCCCGGCTCCGCCCCCGACAACGACGCCTGGATCGCCCGCAAGCGCCGGGTGGTGGAGCGCTACGGCTCCGCGTCCTACCTGGTGGGCGCCCGCCACCGTGCCAGGGGCACGACGTTCGAGGACTTCTCCCGCCTCGACCCCGACACCTACGCTGCCCACGGCGGCTCGTTCCCGATCACGGTCGAGAGTGTCGGCGTCATCGGCGCGGTGACGGTCTCGGGCCTGCCCCAACTCCAGGACCACGCCATGGTGGTGGAAGCCCTGACCCACTACTTGGCCGAGGCTCAGGGACGTTAGGGGCGCGGGACTGCTTCGACAAGCGGCTCCGCCGCGTGGGCGCGAACGGGGGGTCTGGGGCGCAGCCCCAGGGACGGGAAGGGAAGGGGCGGCGGGGGCGAAGAAACAGCCCCGCTCAGGCGCCCCCGAACACCTGGCGCTGCCGCCCCAGCCCTCCGATCTCCAGCTCCACCACATCCCCCGCCCGCAGATACGGCTTCGGCTCCGGCCGCCCCATCGCCACCCCCGCCGGCGTCCCGGTATTGATCACGTCCCCGGGATACAGCGTCATGAACCGACTGACGTACCGCACGACCTCCCCCACCGGGAAGATCTGCTCGGCCGTCGTCCCGTCCTGCTTCAACTCCCCGTTGACCCACAACCGCAACGACAGATCCTGCGGATCAGGAACCTCGTCCGCCGTCACCAGCCACGGCCCGAGCGGGTTGAAGGTCTCGCAGTTCTTCCCCTTGTCCCAGGTCCCGCCCCGCTCGATCTGGAACTCCCGCTCGGAGACGTCGTGCGCGACGGCGTACCCGGCGACCTGCGCGAGCCCCTCCTCCGCCGACTCCAGATACCGCGCCGTACGCCCGATCACGACCGCCAGTTCGACCTCCCAGTCGGTCTTCACCGACCCGCGCGGAATCAGCACCGTGTCGCCGGGCCCGACGATCGTGTCCGCCGCCTTGAGGAAGATCACCGGCTCCGCGGGCGGCTCGGCCCCCGTCTCGCGGGCGTGGTCGTGATAGTTCAGCCCGATGCACACGACCTTCCCGATCCGCCCCACCGGCGGCCCGATCCGCAGCCCCGTCCCGTCCAGCGCGGGCAGCTCACCGGTCTCGGCGGCGGCCCGGATCCGGCCGAGCGCCGCCTCGTCGGCGAGCAGCTCCCCGTCGATGTCCGCGACGAGACCCGACAGGTCCCGCAGGATCCCCTCGGCGTCGAGCAGCGCGGGCCGCTCCTGTCCCGCCGTACCGACTCGCAGCAGCTTCATGGGTGACGTCTCCCTCGATCGCGGGCCCGTCCGACGGAGAACCGACCCGGATGCGGCGGGGCGCAGCCATCGGAGGACTGGTCGATCCTCCAAGCCGGTGTTCCTCCCCGCAAGACCCCGTTCACGTACTGGACCGGGTACGGCCACCGCTCACCGGTACAGCACGGACCGTTCCACCACGCTCCACGTCGTGCTCATCACCATGTACAGCGCGGCCGCCAGCGGCACGACGGCGACCGTGACGAGCGTGAGGAAGGACATGAACGGCATCACCTTGGTCACCGCCCCCAGCCCCGGCACCTGCTGCCCCGCGTCGGCACCGGCCATTACGGGCCGGTCGGTCATCATCCGCCGGGACAGCCGGTAGCTGAACCAGGCGACCACCGTGACGACCGCGAACAGCACGACGTACACGAGCCCGGCCCCGCCGAACACCCCGCCGTCGCCGAGCGCGTCCGCCCACCGCTCCCCGAGCGGCGCGTCGAACAGCTGGTGGCCGAGGAGTTCGTTGGCGCGGCCGCCGATCGTCTCGCTGGAGAACAGGTGGTACAGCAGGAAGAACGCGGGCAGTTGGAGCACGCTCGGCAGGCACCCGGACAGGGGCGACACCTTCTCCTCGGTGTGCAGTTCCAGCACGGCCCGCTGGAGTTTCTCGGGGTTGCGCGCGTGCTTGCGGCGCAGCTCGGCGATGCGCGGCTGGAGCGCGGTCCGGGCCTTCTGGCCGCGCGCGGCGGCCCGGGAGAGGGGGTGGACGAGAAGGCGTACGAGCGCGGTGAACAGAACGATCGCGGCGGCCGCGGCGGAAGCGCCGAACAGCGGCTGGAGCAGGTCGGCCAGGCGCTCGACCAGGCTGGCGAAGACGGACATGGGTGAGCCCTCCGGGGGTCTCGTCGTGCCGGACGTGAGGAATGGCGGCATGACGACCCGCGGCAGGGCGCGGCTGAGGAAGGAACTGCGGAAGCGCCCTACGCGGCGGTCGCCGGGAGGGCGTGTCCGGGAGCCCGGGGCCGGGTGCGCCCCCTGGCGTCGGGGTCGCGCTGGGGCAGGAAGGCGGTACGCCGGTCACGGTCGCGGATGGCCGTACGCACCCGGGTGGGCGGTACGACGGGCGCGCAGCGCGCGGCGATGAGCGTGCAGACGGTGAGCGCGGCACCGGCGGCGGCGGTCGCGGCGAGCGCGACGTCGACCACGGAGAGGCCACCGGCGGCGGCCGGCAACAGGACGAGGAGGACCTGGAACAGCGGCAGGAGCACGGCGAAGGCGGAACGCGCGGACATCCGCTGCCGTGTCACTCGCCGCCCCTCCCCCACGTCGTCACCGGACCACTGTCCCGCAGTTATACCGGAAAGACCGGCTGCACCGGGTCGCCGGTCCGGCTGGACCGAGCCCGGGCACCCGCGCCGTACAACGTCCGAGACCGGCACAGCGGTTCCGCCGGCCGGACATGCTTCGCCGTACGTTCCGCAGGGCCGGGCCCGCGGACCCGGAAGAGCCCGGCGACCCCATGCGCCCTCACCTCCTGTCACCTCTCGGCAGTACCGTGTCACCCATGCGCCCCGACACGCCTGCCGAAAACGTCGACCACACCGCTGAAGCCGCCCGCCTGGAGCGGACCGCCGACCGCTATCCCGAGGACGCCGAAGCCCTGCTCCTGCGGGCCGCCGCCCACCGCGAGCTCTCCGGCGACCGCCCCGCCGCGACCACCCTCTACGACCGCCTGCTCGCCTCGGACGCGGCCCTGGACCAGCCGTACCTGGTCCGCGCCCTGAAGGCGTCGAACCTCTGGGAGTACGGCCATGAGGCGGAGGCCCGCGCGATCATCACCGGCATCCGCGCGGCGGCCCCGCGCGACCCGGCCCCCTGGCTGATCGTCGCGGAGTCCCTGGAGTCGCACGACGAGCTGGAACAGGCGCACGAGACGTTCACGCAGGCGGTGCACCTCGTCCTGACCGGCGATCCCGGCGGGACCGACGGAACCGCCGGGACAGCGCCTCCGCGCGCCGCCCACCCGCTCCTCTTCGGCCGCCATCGCGTCCGCAGGATGCTCGGCGCGGCGCACGACGAGTGGGACGCCCTGGCGGACACCGTCCACACCCTCCCGATCACCCTGGACGAACTCCACGACCCCAAGCGCGTGTGGTCCCTGGGCTCGGAGAACCCGGCGGAGCTGGAGGCGGAGATCGTCCGCCTGCGCGCGGAGCTGGGCGCGTTCCGCCAGGCCCTGTCCCGTCCGTTCCCGGTGGCGGTCCTGCACTGGCCGGCGGACGAACTGGCGGAACTGACGGAGGCGTACCCGTCCCTGGCCGAGGAGTACCCGTCCTACGACGCCCACCTGGCGACGATAGAGGCGGCCCTGCGCGAACTCGCCGCCTCGGGCACCGGCAACCTCGGCATCGTCACGGGCACGGTCCCGTCGTACGAGGCCTTCGCCGCCTCGGAGCTCAGCTCCCCCGACGACCTCACCCTGCTCCCCCAGTACGCGACGACCCTGGCCGCGCGCGGCCGGGCGGTGGCATGGCCGCCGGAGCGGACGGCGCCGTGCTGGTGCGGCTCGGGCCGGAAGTACGGGGAGTGCCACGGCGCCGCCTGACGGCGACGGCTCGACGGACGCGCGCCCGTCCGCCAGCCCTGGCGAACGGGCGCACACTGCTTCCCCTTGCCCCTGCCCGGTCCGGAAGGCGGGCACCGTCACGCCGCCGGAGGCCGGCGGGAGGGCCCCGGCGTCCCCCTCCCGCCGGAACACCACCGGATCCGCCGCACCACCGCGTCCGTCTCCGTGGACAGCCGAACCTTCCCCTCAGAAGACGCGTGTGGTCCAGCAGTTGGCCTGCGTCCGGGTGTCCGTGCGTTCCTGCGTGCACGTCTCGATCCAGCCCACGCGGGAGAGGTCGACGTCGACCCCCGCCCCCGAGCCGTTGTTACTGCCGTTCGAGTCGTACGCGAAGGCCAGTACGGCGTCACCAGAGGCGTTGTACGCGGTGGCCACAACCCGTCGCCCGTCGCTGTAGGTGTCGTCGACGTACATGAAGCCGTAGGTCGTGTCCAGGGTGGCGTGCCCCCGGTTCTGCGGGCTGGTGTAACAGCGGATCGTGTCCGCCGCGGCGGGTGTGGCGCCCACGAAGAGCACCGCGCTGGCGACTCCCCCCACCACGGCAATGGCACGCTTGCGTACATGACCGGCCATTGTGCATTCCTCCTTCAGGTCCGTGTCCCTGCTGTTCGGTGGACTGCTGTGCTGCTTCAGCATGCCGAGCGGGCAGCGTGCGTCCCTTGTCGGTTCGCGCGCGGCTGTTGACGATTCGCGCCCGCTTCGGCCCTCAGGTTTCTGAAGTCCCGCGGCGGCATCCCATAGGCGGCCCGGAACAGCCGGCTGAAGTGGGCGGGGTCGGGGAAGCCCCAGCGGGTGGCGATGGCATGGATCGGGCGGGTGTGCAGGCGGGGGTCGGCCAGGTCGAGGCGGCAGCGTTCCAGGCGGCGGTGGCGTATCCAGGCCGCCGGCGACGTGTCGTTCTCGGCACACAGCTGCTGGAGATGGCGGAGGGAGATGTGATGGGCGTCCGCGATCGTCTGGGGGGTCAGGGCCGGGTCGGCGAGGTGCTGCTCGACGAACGCGTTGATCCGGGCCCACAAGGCAATCCGGCGGGTCTCCGGGCTCAGCGCCTCTTCAGCTTCCAGACAGCGGGCGATCACGGAGGCAAGGAGGTCCAGGGTGACCGAGGCGAGGGTGGGGACGTCGGCCGGGGTGAACTCCCCGGCGCGCGCGTTGAGGTCGGCCAGCCAGCGGGTGAAGACCCCGCCCATGACGTGGCGCCCGCTGATCGGGACGGCGACGAGGTGCCGCACCGTCTTCTCCGGCAGTGGCAGCAGCCCGCGAGGACACTGCATGGTCATATGCGACCAACCGCCCGGAATACTCCGGACATCGCCGCGGTAGGGGCGGCTGCTGTCCATCACCAGCAAATCACCGACATGCAGCGCCGCTACAGCTCTGCCCGTGGAGACAGTTCCCGCCCCACCGAGGAAGTAGTTGATCTGGTAAGCCTCCGGGTCGGACTGCCGGATCAGCCTCTCCGTCCGCGCTATCTCCAGGTGCGGGTAGGCCAGCGCAGCCACCTGCACGTCCCCCAGGTCCAGGCCCCGCATCCTGGCCCGGAAGTCGTCCTGATCGTCGCTGCGCAGCCGGTTGCGCATGTGCGACTGTTCCGTCGCCGCTTCCCACAGTGCGAACCGCTCCGGCGCTTCGACGACGCCCGTACTGAACTCTGTCACCAGCATTTCCAGCCCCCGTAGCCGATTCCCTTGCGGGCGAAGTAGACATGGGCAGAGGTACGTCTGCCAGCAGCACTTCGGTCACATGTGCCGCCACGCGTCTTCTGGCGGACAACGGAGAAGCGAGGGCGGGTTCGTGATCAGGATTGGGTTGCCCTCCCGGAGGCCGAGCGCTGGGTCGGATCCCCGCCGGCTTCCGGCGCCGGTATCGGCAATGCTCAACGTCATGGAGCGACTTGGAGGAAACGTGGCCTTGATCACGGGCGGCAGCCGGGCCACCACGTGCGCCGGCCGACGGAGATCACCGCCCCACCGGGGGCCGGAGGACGCCCCGCACCCCCTCCCGCCGGACCGCCGACGGCCCCCGGAACCACCGCACCGCCGCACCCGCCTTTCCCGGGGCCGGCCGACGCCGGCCCCGAGGAAGGCCACAAGGAACAGCCGGTACCGGTTGTCGTTCACAGGGTGACGACGATCTTCCCCTGGGTGTGGCCGCGTTCGGCCACCCGGTGCGCTTCGGCAACCTTGTCCAGCGGGTAGGTCGCGGCGAGGTGGGGCGTGAACCCACCCCGGGCGCCCAGCGCGGCGCCCTCCGCGAGCACCGTGGCGTCGTTCTCCGCGTAGACGTGCCGCACGCCGAGTTCGTCCGCGCGTGCCGCGTCGGCGACCGTCACGACGCGGTCCGCGTCACCGGCGATGGCGACGAGGTCGGGGAGCGAGCCGGAGGCGGCCATGTCGAGCACGGCGTCCACTCCCGCCGGGGCGAGTGCGCGGACCCGGTCGGCCAGGCCCTGGCCGTAGGTGGTAGGCAGGGCTCCCAGCGTGCGCAGATAGGCGTGCTTGCCCGTGCTCGACGTGCCGATGACGGTGGCGCCGCGGGCCACCGCCATGGCGACAGCGGCACTGCCCACACCGCCGGCGGCCCCTTCGACCAGGAGCGTACGGCCGGACAGGTCGCCGAGCGCGTCGAGGCCCCGGCCCGCCGTGGCGACGGCCAGTCCGGCACCGGCGGCCTGTTCCAGCGTCCATGATTCCGGCACCGCGGCCCAGGCGGTCAGCGTGGCGTACTGCGCGGTCGCCCCGAATATGCCGCCGAGGCCGAAGACCCGGTCACCGACGGTGACGCCGGTGGCACCCTCGCCCACCTCGTCCACCACACCGGCGGCGTCACGACCGGGGACCGCCGGGAAGTCGACCGGGAAGTGCTCACGGACCTCCCCCGAGCGCAGCTTCCAGTCGACGGGGTTGACGCTGGCGGCCGTGACCTGGATGCGGATCTCGCCGGGACCGGCGTGCGGCTCCGGGACGTCCTCGATGACGAGCACGTCGGCGGGGCCGTAGTCGTGGTAGCGGGCAGCACGCATCATTTACTCCTTGATCGACAATCACTTGCTTCGGAAACTAACGTAGAGTCTAAAATTTTCCACGGCAAGTATCCGAGAGTCACTTGCCGCGGAAAGTGCTAACGCGCTACGATCGCGCGTGTGGAAGCAGATCATGAGCTTGTCCCGGCCGAGGCGGACACGTGGGAGTCGCTGCTGTCGGTGCTCCTCTGGCTTCCGGCAGCGCTGGACGGACGGCTCAAGCAACAGGGCCTGAGCCATCACGAGTTCCTGATCCTGTGGTGCCTGACGCAGCACCGGGGCCGTGCCCACACCATGAGTTCACTCGCGGAGCTGTCCCGGGTCACCCCATCGCATCTGTCCCGGATCGCGTCCCGGCTGGAGCGACAGGGCTGGCTCGTGCGCGAGCCGGACCCCTCGGACGCCCGCGTCACGATCGCCTCGCTGACCGAGGCCGGGGCGCTGAAGTACGCGGAGTCGGCGCCCGGCTACTACGCGACCCTGCGCGAACACGTCTTCAGCCGACTGACCGAGGAGCAGGCCGAACAGCTCGGCGGGATCGCCGCGCGCATCGCACAGTCCCTCGATTCCCGGGCGGGTTGAACCGTTCGTCCTGTTCGGACGATGGGCGAGCCGTTCGAGGGTGCCACCCCCACGCGTGGGCCCGCGGGACGGGCAGGGGGCGGCGTTCCTCGTGCCTCAGGAAGTACCGGCTGCGGAACTCCCTGCCGCCAGCCGCATCACCCGAAACCGATCTCGGCAGGGGCGGTGGAGGCGGAGTCCTCATCTGGTGACGGGCCAACACGAACCGTGCGAGCGTTTCGATGCGCCGGTGACTCTGAGGGTGCTGCGCCTCACTCGCCGGCGCGAGGAGGCACTGTACGCATCGCGCCGCACCTGCCTGCGCCAGTGCGCATGCTCCGCCCTTGCCTGAGCCTGCACCTGCTGCCGCCCCGACCACCCCGTGATCGCCGACGCGAGTACGGTGCCCGCCACTCCGACCGTCGCCCCGAGCAGTGCCGCCAATCCCTGGTCCACAAGAGGTGTGTCTACCGCACTCCTCACCCTGCTGGCCATGCAGTCGCCTCACTCATTCCGGCACCGACCTCCGCAGCGCGGCACTGCCAATCCAAAGGGGCATGACGGTTCCTGCGACCAGCCGAGCAGGTGGACTACCCTCTGCGGTGTGTCCATAGATCCCGCATGGGAAGCTCCAGAAGGTTCCTGGGCCTCGTCTGCGGCCCGGCGACGCAATATGCAGGCAATCCGCAGCCGTGACACAAAGCCCGAAAAGCTTATCCGGCGGCTAGTACACGCCCAAGGACTGCGCTACCGCGTGGCCGCACGCCCTCTGCCGGACCTTCGCCGTACAGCAGACTTGGTCTTCCGTCCAACAAAGGTCGCCGTCTTCATAGACGGCTGCTATTGGCACGGTTGCCCTAAGCACTACGTACCTCCAAAAACCAACTCTGGTTACTGGTCAGACAAAGTCCTGCGCAATGTCACGCGTGACCGCGACACCGATCAACAGCTTCGAGAGGCTGGTTGGCTTGTGCTCCGCTTCTGGGAGCACGAGCCCCCATTTTCCTGCGCTCAGCAGATTACTGACACCGTTCATTCGCGTCGCGCAAGGCCGTCCGATTCCTGACACAGAAAATGGCAAGCCGCCCGACCGTGGCTTCTACGGTACATCCTGAACAGAATCCATCTCATATCCGCTCAGCAACGATTCTCGCTGTTCCGGACGCAGGACGGACGCAATCGCGCGACCTGCAGCGTCAGCTACCGGTGACGGGAAGACGTTCCCGATCTGCCGATATCGCACCGCCTCCCTAGGTAATTTCAGCCGTGAGGAAATCCTTAAGACCGCATCGGCACCTCCGGCGCTACCCACTGAAATAGCTCCTACAACTCGCCCGGCACCAGCCGTCCAATTCCTTCACCGTCCGGGGAAGTCTCTGAGCCGGGTAGTCGGTCAAAGATCTTGCGTTGTTGAACGCGGGCTTGATAGCGGTGTGCCACTGGTCGAGCGACCAATGGCCAACGGGTCCTGAAAACTTCTGCCAGTAGACGCTGAATTACAAAATTCCCGCTACAAAGTGGGTATTCCCTTGAGGAGCTCGGGAGCAGTCTCGGTAAGCATGCGCGCGACGCTCGGGATTCCTGGAACAGGTACCTCAGGGGGTATGTCGAGTCGGCACGACTCCCAGCGCCCACGCGTAGTGCGGTCCGACGGAACGTGACGCGCGATCCAGTCCTTTGGCAGCGCTGCCACCCCAGCGAGCGTCAGCTCCGGAGAGAGGCGGACCATGACAAGTTCCCAAACTGGGTCACGCAGCATGGTCTCGTATTCATTGCGCGAGATGTACACGGTGAGGCGCCCCACCCGTACTGTGCTCTTCACCTCCAGATGGGCGGAGCGCTCAGGGGCATCCACGTAAATGTCGTAACCATAGCCGTCGGACCATGCCGCGACATGCTCTACACGGCCTTGCGCTGACTCTGCCAATAGCTCAAGGAGCGCCAGCTCACCGGCCGAGCCGATCCGAGACCGCTCCTCGGTATCCACCTTTCCCCACCTCGTGGCTACTTGGGCATACGCCTCTTCTGGGGTGAGGCCAAGGGTCTCGGCTGCGCGCAGAGCGTCTTCCGGCAGTTCGTCCGGGCTGCGGATAAGCAGATCGGCATCCCGAAGCCAGGGCACTCCGCTATGGGCCACCGCAGCGTCAAAAACCCTGCAGCGCACTGGCACTCCGCTGTGTGTCCCATCCAGCAGACCGGTCTCCCGAATCCATGTATACGCGGCGTCGTACTGGGTTGGCGTGATGTCACTGAATTCGCTGTGCGTGGTGAAGAGGGCGCGGACACGTGCTGCTCCGCTGGCGGGAAGCCTCTCCAGCCAGCGGACCGCCGCACGCAGAACTGGCTCAGGCAGCATGGGCACGAAGGTGACCCATCAGGGCCTGGAGATCTCGCTGGTCCAGCCCGCCGCCCACTGCTGGCTCTTCATCGAGGTCGGCCAACTGCTGGACCGCCGGATCATCGAGTATCCCGCCCATGAAACGCAGCTTGTCGCTGAGACGTTGGTCAACGACTTCGTCGATTGTCCCCTCAGAAGCAAGCACCGTGATCCGCGTCTCGGTCTCTGGAGCAAGGCCAAGACGGTGAATACGGTCAAGGCTTTGCAGAAAGCGGCCGGCTGCGAAGTCACGGTCGACGTAGACAGCGTCGTGACAGTGGTGGTGAAGGCTGATCCCCTCACCTAGCGTGCCCGGATTGGAGAGGAGAACCATGCAGTCTGGGTCACGCCGGAACCGCCTGATAGCGGCTTCGCGGTCATCGTCTGCCATCGGTCCGTAAACCAGGGAAGGCGAGAACTCCCTCAGCATGCGCTCCAGCGTGTTGAGACTTCTAACGAACGTGGACCACACAAGGGTCTTTCGCCCTTGAGCGGCGTTCTCGCTGACGATGGCCAGGACTTCCCGGTACTTCGGCGACATCTCGTAGTTCGGGAGATCACGCATCAGGTCGAAGAGTGGGGTGCCCTCAGGTGCAGTGAGCGGCGGTACTTGATAGGACAACGGTTCATGACGTGTGGTGCCCACGGCGAGCAGGGCTGGACTGGTCGCCGCCATCAGCATGTACACAATGACTTTGCCAAGGGCAAGGAAGTCGCCCTCCGAGCCAGCGGCGCGGGCAGAGAAACGACCGGCAAGCGCCTCGTACACTTCTTGATGGAGCGGCGGCATGGGCACAGAACGCAAGCTGGTCGACACCGGAGGCAAGCTGAGTTCGCTCTTGGTGGTGCGAGTAAACAGAGGGCGAAGTACTCGGCTTGCCTTGGCAAGGTCTCCGCCGGCCACAGCCTGGATCACCTTCTGACGGCCGTGGCCTGGCCATACGAAGCCGAAAAGGTTTTCTAGGTCCTTGACGCCGTTCGGAGCTGGTGTTCCGGTAAGGATCAGCCGGTGCCTGCTGCGGGGACCGAGCGCGAGGCAGGCCGAACCGTCTGTACCGTCGGCTCCACGCTTCATCCGGTGGGCTTCGTCGAGCAGCAACATGGATGGCCGCGCAGCCAGCCACTGGCCGAGTTCGTTGACAACCCCCTCCTGGCGCAGCCGCTCGTAATTGACGATCAGCACGTCCGCACCCGGATCCGCGTTTCTGGAGAACACGTCCATGTGCAAGGGCGTGCTCAAGCACTGTCGGCTCTCGTACCTCCATGACTCGTAGCAGGACTTTGGCCCCACGATGAGCAGCCGGTCGATGCCTTTGTTGCGGCGGAGGCTCTGGAACACGGCGAGGCCGACGCGCGTCTTACCGGCGCCCGGAACGGAGAAGTTGGCGCCGTGCCGCAGGGACAGCAGCTTCGCGATGTCCCTGCGCTGGAAGGCAGTGAGATCGGCGACCCAGTCTGCCCCGAGTAGGCTGTCCACTTCGTCTGGGTCAACCTCTCCGTCCGTACCGCCCGTCGGGTCAAGGCGTTTCGCGACAGTCTGAGCATCGGTTGCTGAGTCCCGAGCCAGAGTAGCGAGCTGCGGGTCCCAGGCCACACTCTTCGGCTCAGGCCAAGTAGCAAGCGCTACAAGGTTTGTCAGGAGGTCATCAATCTCGACCTCCACAGTTCCTGCCGAGATCTGCAAGCTGCTCTGGAAACGAAGGGACAGCCTCCGCAGCTCGCTCTCGTAGCCGCTTGCAGCCCGGAGCCGTGCCCGGGTCACGCCATCTCCAAAGCCGATCTCCAGACTGGGCGCAGAAGACGGCTGTGCCATCAGTTCTCCCGCGTGGCGTCGAGTAGCCAGGCGACACCATCCCCAGGAGAACTAAAGGTTCTTCCCGCTTGCTTCGCCAGCCGGGCAAGGCTGGCCCTCAGCGTGATCAGTGCGTCGTCAAACGCATCCTCATCAAGCGCACGCTTCGCTTTCGCTTCCGCGAATTCTGCAGCGCACTGATTCACGTGGTCAGCAGCATCCGTGAGACGGGCTGGTACCGCCACCTGGCGTTTCTGCAGTTCGGCGTTCGCGCCAGCCAATTTCACGGCTGCATCGAAAGTCTTGCGTGCCGACTTGATGAGCGTGTCCGCATGAGTGATCGTCGCGGCATCCAGCTTGTCGCCTGCCTGCGCGGCCGCCTTCGCCTGAAGCAGGGTGTCAGTAAGGGCCTGGGTAGTCTTCACGGCCGCGGTAGCGTCGGGAATCTCTACGTCTTCGAGGCCGGGGATCGACACAGAGGCGGACTCCTGAGCCGCAGGCCGCAACTCAGCAGGCAAGCGCTCTTCGAGGTAACGGCTGTGGAAGTCAGCCTCTGCGAGACGCACTGTGGTCTTCGCATAGTTCAGCACCACCATGGCAAGACGCGACTCCTTGAGTTGCTCAGCAGCGTCCCGGTCGGTCTTGGCGAGCTTGGAGTAGTCGCGGTGCAGCTCGCGCAGCTTCTCCTGGTGATCTTCGAAGTCCACCAGCCGCAACGCTGCGCCACTTGGTGTCTGGCTGCGGTCGATGGCGTCATTGATCAGCTGGTAGACCCAGCGGTCCTGCTGGAGAGTGGTCTTCTTGATGTTGAAGTCACGCGCTACGTCCTCTTCGCGACGGCCATCCGCAAGCTCATCCTCGATCGCGATCAGACGGTTGATGTACGAGTACTCACGACGCTTGTCACGGCGCAACTGGAGAGCAAGCTCAACGCTGTTGATATCCCGGCGAGACGTGTCCGCGGGGAGCACCCCGACTCGAATGTCCCTGATCCCGAGGTCCCTCAGGGCTGCACAGCGGGTGTTCCCGTCGACGAGGATGCCGTCGGGACTGATGATCCCCGGCTCTCGCTGTCCCACGTCGTCCAGCTCATCTTGCAGCGCCACGTAATCGGGGTCGGTCTGGTTGGGGTTCGACGGTCGGCATCGCAACAGGCGATGGAGATACGCCTGCGCGGATTCGCTCCACGGCTCTTCTTCCAGGACCCGGTTCTGCTTCGGGTCCAAGCTGCGTTGCGCACGGATGCGGTGCGTGTCCGGGTTGAAATACAGCATGTCGACCGGCATGGAGATGACACGCAGGTGCTTCTGCTCCCCGCGCCACTCCACGCTGATCTTGGCACCATCCTCAACCATGGCCTGCGCCAGCCGCTCGTCCACCAGCGAGCGGATCTTCTCGCCCTCAGGCGGGACACCAAACCTCACAGCCATATCGAGACCCCTCCCCAAACCAAGTGCAGCAAGCACCTGCATCATGTCAGGGCCACCTGACAGCGAGTACAGGGATAGTCCAGAATCGGTTGCTCGGCTACCTAGCGAACGGAGTAAGAGATGTCCGTGCCTGCCTGGGACGATCCGGAACTCAAGGCTGGAACCATGGTCCGCGGAGCTCTGTGGTTGCTCCAGGTAGTCCGCGAAGGCAACACCTTCACGAAGGAGCAGATCCGCCAAGCCTTCCCCCGAGTCTCACAGGCGGACCGCCGGATCCGCGACCTCCGGGACTACGGCTGGGTCATACTCACGAGCAGCGAGGACGCAACACTCACAGCGGAGGACCAGCGCTTCGAAAGAGCCGGTGTCCCGGTCTGGGACCCAGTAGCCCGACGTGCGGCGGCACCGCAGAAGGCCATCTCCAGCAAGGAGAAGCAGGCCGTCTTTGCCCGTGATCACTTCATGTGCACTGTTTGCGGCATTTCTGGTGGTGAGTCCTATCATGATGACTCCAACCAATCCGCAGTCCTCTCTGTCACCGGGCGTAAGACGGTGCTGCCGGACGGTGATGAAGAGACCTACTTCATGACTGAGTGCAAGCGCTGCCGCGCTGGCTCCGATCACAGCCCTGCCCGCGCTGATGAAGCTCTGGACGACATCAGAAGCCTCGACCCCAGCGATGCACGTCGTCTTCTCCGATGGATAGAACGTGGCCGCCGCGGAACCACGCCTCTGGAACGGGCGTGGAGCACCTACCGACGGCTACCCGCCGACGCCCAGGCAGAGATCAGGGCAGCGCTCCAAGCCTGACAGGACTGACCGGAGCACGGAACTCACTACTGGACCCAAGCGCAGCACCACCAGCAGAGCGCCGTACACTTCTCAATCTTGCCCGGCTCACTGCGCCGTTCGCGCCCGTCTGCTGAGAACCTGCGACTAGGGTGCTGTCGAGTTGACGTGTGGCTGGAAACCACTTATGTCTACTAGCCCGAGCACCTTTCACGGGCTCAGCCTGCGTGCTTGGAAGGAGATCACAATGTCAGCGGCGGAGGACGAGCAGAAACTCGAAGTCGTCGAGATCTGCGCCGGCGCTGGCGGCCAGTCCCTCGGCCTGCACCGAGCTGGTTTCACCCATCGGCTTGCGGTCGAGCTGGACGAGCACGCGGCGCATACCTTGGAGCAGAATCTTCGCAGGGTCCTCAAAGAGGACGGAACAGAGCCACCAGACGATCTCGTCAAGGTCGGTGATGTAGCTTCCCCCGCGACGTGGAATCCCGATCTATACCATGGCGTCGCACTCTTGGCTGGTGGTGTCCCCTGCCCCCCGTTCAGCTTTGCCGGGAAGCAGCTAGGCACAAGTGACGAGCGCGACCTATTCGCCTGGGCTATTGAACTCTGCGGGCGAATGAGGCCCAAGGCTCTACTCCTGGAGAATGTGCGCGGCCTAAGCGCCAACCGATTCTCTGGCTATCGGCAGGCCGTCCTCGACAAGCTGCATGAGTTCGGGTACATCGCCTTTTGGAAACTGCTCCAGGCCTCAGATTTTGGCGTCCCTCAGCTCCGCCCTCGATTCGTGCTGGTCGCACTTCTTCCTGAATATGCGCAGCACTTTGCATGGCCTCAGGAGCACGCCTATAAGAGACTGACGGTGGGCGAGGCGATTGCTGACCTAATGGGCGAGAACGGCTGGAGTGACGAGGAAGTAGCAGCTTGGGCGAAGAAGGCCAACCGAGTGGCCCCCACCATTGTCGGCGGCTCGAAGAAGCACGGTGGCGCCGACCTCGGCCCCACCCGGGCGAAGAGGGCTTGGGCGGAGCTGGGAGTCGACGCCATGGGAGTCAAGGACGATGCACCGGAGCGCGGCTTCAAGCCGGTAAACGGAGCTCCGGGACCCAGGCTGACAAACAAGATGGTCGCAAGGATCCAAGGATGGCACGGCGAGTTCGCCGATTGGGAGTTCCTGGGCCGCAAGACCTCTGTGTACCGACAGATCGGAAACGCCTTCCCTCCGCCAGTCGCTAAGGCTGTCGGCGAAGCGATCAGGGATGCGCTCCTGCAGAAGGGAGAACCGCGTGCCCTCATCGAGACATCCAACACTGTCCAGGATCCCGTATACAAACTCCTCAGAACGCAGTCCCGCTCTCTCACCGCCGAGCAAATCATTGCGCGACTCGCCAAGACCGGGGTTTCTATGGACCAGCCTGAAGTGGAACGACGACTGAACCACTTGGGCCATGACTTCGAGCTTGAGAAAACAGAGCGTAAATCGGGTGAGATCGCTTACGCACTCGGCCAGTTCAAGGCGTTCGTAGGACAGGACGACCACCAACGCCATGACCTGTTTACCCAGCACCGAACAAGAATTAGCTGATTGACGTCCAGCCGAAAGATTCGGTGCACTGTCCGCCCTTACCCCGCCTGCAGCTGTGGCGGGGCAGGGGTAGATCCTTTTAGGAAACGGCCGATCCGAATGTGGCCAACAATCCCTCAAGCAGCCTCGGATTCAGCCTCGAAGTGCATCTGCGCCCGGTCCAGAACGTCATCCGGGTCCAGGCCGCGTGCGGACGTCCAGTGCAGCAGATCGGCGATCAGCTCAACTGCTGACTCTTCCAGGGCGGCTTCACACCGCCCGTGCAGGACAGCCCCACCGCGCTCCCGGTAGCCCTCCAGCACGTCGATGGCCCGCTCCATACGCAGGCACACGGCATCCGAGCCCAGTTCGATCTCGCACCACACCGCTTTGCCCAGCGCTGTGACGGCGGTCCCCCAGTCCACGGCCATAGCGGCGAGCAAGTGCAGGCCGCGGCCGCACTCCGTTTCGCAGTCGGCGGCGCGCAATGCGGGCAGCGAACTGCTCTTGTCGTGCATCTCGACGCGCAGCCGCTCGCGCTTCCACTCCAGGATCAGGGTCGCCGGCGAGCCCTCACCCACGTGCTTGATGACGTTCGTGGCCAGTTCCGTCACGACGAGCTGCGCCGCGTCACCGACAGCCGGCACGCCCCACTGGCCGAGCTGCGTGGCGGCGGCTCGCCGCAGCAGACGTACTTCCGTCGGCAGGGCCTCGAAAGGCAGGACACAGCGGCGCTGACGGTCCTTGATGTCGATCCCGGGCATAAGCGGTTTTCCCTCCCGTGCCACGCGCATGCTGCGCCTGCCGTGTCCGAACGGCTGCATTGCGTGTCTGTCCGTCACCGAGAATGACACAGAGAACTCTCGCTGTGTAACTTCTCATGGACCTCTATCGAGTGAATCGCATGGTGGGTCGGCTGCCGCGCTACCTAGCCTGTTCACACCCCGAGCACCTGCCCGGGTTACTGCTTGAGGAGTTTCATGTCCGTACGGACCACCACCCGTCGTCGGCAACTCGGCGCAACATTGCGCAAGTTGCGCGCTCGTAAAGGGATGACTCTGGAGGAGGCGGGCGGGCTGGTCGGCGTATCGAAGGCAACGGTCAGCCGGTACGAGACGCAGGCGGGGCCGGTGAAGTGGATCGTCGTGGACGCGCTGTGCCGTGAGTACGGAGCCACGGATGCTGAGCGGGACGCCGTGGTGCGCCTGGCGAAGGACGCCAAGCAGCAAGGATGGTGGAGCTCGTTCGCCGACTCCATCCCGGAGAGCATGAACCTGTTGCTCACCCTTGAGGACGAGGCCGTACGCGAAGACCACTTCTCCTGCGTCTACGTTCCTGGCCTTCTCCAGACGCGCGCCTACAGCACCGCTCTGCAGAAGGCCAACGAGATCCCTCTGGAACCGGCCGAGATCGAGCGCCTGGTGGACATCCGCATGAAGCGGCAGGAGATCCTCACGCGTCCGAAGCCGCCCCGCCTCTGGGCCATCCTCGACGAGTCTGTGATCCGCCGGGTCGTAGGGGCGCCAGAGACCATGAAGGAGCAGCTTGGCCAACTGCTCGAAGCGAACGAGTCCCCGCACATCACGCTTCAGGTACTGCCATTCTCCAAGGGTGCGCACTGCGCAGCGCTCGGCAGCTTCGTGATCCTCGGAGGCACCGAGGCGGCCCTCGACGTTGTCTACGTCGACTTCCACACGGGTTCACTCTTCCTGGAGCAGGAAGAGGAACTGGAGCGCTACAGACTTGCGTTCGAGTACCTCCGCGCACAAGCGTTGGACATGGAGGCTTCCTCCGCTCTGATCCACCACGTGCGCAAGGAGCTGTGAATGCCCATCAGCCCTCAGGACTCCATCCAGCCCGACTGGTTCAAGTCCTCCTACAGCGGCGGCAACACCACCGAGTGCGTGGAGTGCGCACACATCACGCACGGCGTACTCATACGCGACTCCAAGGACAGCGAGGGTTCTGTGATCAGAGTGGACCACGACACCTGGGCGTCCTTCATCCAGGAGATCCGGCGGCGGTGACCGAAGCCCTCATCCACCCATCGATGGCAAACGTGCAGGTCTACGTAAGGGCAGGGAGAGCCAAGACGTGGATGATCCTGAGCACAGAGCACGCAGAACCCCCGCACCCACGCCGCTGCACTTGAGAACCCTCGGCGAGGTCCGGTCCGCCCTGCGGTCCGGACACGCCTCTCCCGGCGACCGGAAAGCTTTCGAAGCCGATCTTCAGCGCGCGCTGGAGGCCTCGTCGGAGACGGACCTCTCCGCCGTCGCCGCCGTGATCGTCGACTACCGAGGCCGAATTCGCCTCTGCCGGGACCCTGACTTCAACATCGCCGTACAGGAAGGCCTCGACCTCGCGGCACTGCTGAAGCGGCGGGACGTGCCATGGACGTAGAGATCCTTCAGGGCCAGTGATTGCGAGGAGTCCGCGACCGCCGACGCACCCACCCGGCCCCTGCCTACGTACCCGGAGTGGGCCCCGCTTCGGCCGGCGCCGACTCTCCCGCCGGGCGCCCCTCGGAGCAGTCCGGGCAGGTGCCGCGGTAGGTGACTTCGGCCTCGGAGACCGTGAAGCCGAAGGTCTGGGACTGCGGGAGGTCCGCCAGGGGGTCACCCGTCGGGTGCACGTCGCGCATCGCACCGCAGCGGGTGCAGAGCAGGTGATGGTGGGGACGGTGCGCGTTCGGGTCGTAGCGCCTGGCGCGCATGTCGGTGGACACCTCGACGACCTCACCCTGGTTCACCAGCTCGTGCAGGGTGTTGTAGACCGTCGCCCGGGAGATCTCGGGCAGCCGCTGGGCGGCGCGGGCGTGGACCTCGTCGGCCGTCAGGTGCACATGGTCACCGTCGAGGACCTCGGCGACAACGCGCCGCTGCGCGGTCATGCGCCAGCCACGCTTGCGGAGCCGCTCCAGGAGGTCACTCATGAACAGCACCCTAACAGCGGGCGGGAATAACTCAAGAGTGGGTATTTCTCTGGATGCCGCCTTGACTTAGATCCTGTCCAATATAGGGTGGGGGCGTGTACCAGCGCGGGTCATCTGGCCCCGGACTGCCGGCCGGCCGGGCTCGTCAGGCCTTGAGCGCATGCGAAGAACCACTCAACGAGGAGCAAGCCTTGCCTGAGAACAACCAGAAGCCGCTGACCACGGCCGCCGGAGCACCGGTTCCCGACAACCAGAACTCGCTGACGGCCGGTCCGCGCGGTCCGATGCTCCTGCAGGACGTGTGGTTCCTGGAGAAGCTCGCCCACTTCGACCGCGAGGTCATTCCGGAGCGCCGGATGCACGCCAAGGGCTCGGGCGCCTTCGGCACCTTCACGGTGACGCACGACATCACGCGGTACACGAGCGCGAAGATCTTCTCCGAGGTCGGCAAGAAGACCGAGCTGTTCGCCCGGTTCTCCACGGTCGCGGGTGAGCGCGGCGCCGCCGACGCCGAGCGCGACATCCGCGGCTTCGCCGTGAAGTTCTACACGGACGAGGGCAACTGGGACCTGGTCGGGAACAACACCCCGGTGTTCTTCTTCCGCGACCCGCTGAAGTTCCCGGACCTCAACCACGCGGTGAAGCGCGACCCGCGCACCAACATGCGCAGCCCCGAGAACAACTGGGACTTCTGGACCAACCTCCCCGAGGCCCTGCACCAGATCACCATCGTCATGTCCGACCGCGGCATCCCCGCCTCGTACCGGCACATGCACGGCTTCGGCTCGCACACCTACAGCCTGATCAACGCCGAGGGCGAGCGGTTCTGGGTCAAGTTCCACCACCGCACCCAGCAGGGCATCAAGAACCTCACCGACGCCGAGGCCGAGGCCCTCGTCGGCAAGGACCGCGAGTCCCACCAGGCCGACCTCTTCGGCGCGATCGAGGACGGCGACTTCCCGAAGTGGAAGCTGTTCATCCAGGTCATGCCGGAGGCCGACGCGGAGAACTACCGCTTCCACCCCTTCGACCTCACCAAGGTCTGGTCGAAGAAGGACTACCCGCTGATCGAGGTCGGCGAGTGGGAGCTCAACCGCAACCCCGAGAACTACTTCGCGGACGTCGAGCAGGCCGCCTTCAGCCCGGCCAACGTGGTCCCGGGCATCAGCTTCTCCCCCGACCGGATGCTGCAGGGCCGGCTGTTCTCCTACGGCGACGCCCAGCGCTACCGCCTCGGCGTCAACCACCACCAGATCCCCGTCAACGCCGCGAAGAACCCGGTGAACTCCTACCACCGCGACGGCGGCATGCGCGTCGACGGCAACCAGGGAGCCACCCCGGGCATCGAGCCCAACTCCTACGGGCGCTGGCAGGAGCAGCCGGCCTACCGCGACCCGGCCCAGGCCGTGGGTGCCGTCGCCGACCGGTTCAACTACCGTGAGGACGACGACAACTACTTCGAGCAGCCGGGCAACCTGTTCCGCCTGATGACCGCCGAGCAGCAGCAGGTTCTCTTCGAGAACACGGCGCGCGCCATCAACGGCGCGTCCGAGCAGACCGTCGCGCGGCACATCGCCAACTGCACCAAGGCCGACCCGGCCTACGGCGAGGGCGTCCGCAAGGCGATCGAGGCCCTGGCCGCCGGCAACCTCTGATCCCGGCCGGCCGGGAAGACACACGGTACGCCCGTACTCGTACCCGGCGTGGGCACGGCATCGTGCCCACGCCGCGCGCGGGGCGGGCGTTCCCGTTCACGGAGACTTTGATGGACATGCACAGCAATGGCGGCGGACTGACTCCCGAGCAGACGGAGCGGGTCCTCGCCCTCGCCATGGACCTGGCCCGGGAGGGCAGCACCGACCAGCTGGCGGAGTTCGTGGCGCACGGACTGCCCGTGGACGTACGCGATCCCGCGGGCAACACCCTCCTCATGCTCGCCGCCTACCACGGCCACGCCGACACCGTGCGGACCCTGGTCCGGCTCGGAGCCGACCCCGACCTGCGCAACGACCGGGACCAGACGCCCCTCGCGGGCGCCCTGTTCAAGGGGGCCGACGGTGTGGTGACCGTCCTGCGCGAGGCCGGCGCGGATCTGGACTCCGGTACGCCGACCGCACGGGCCGCGGCGGCCATGTTCGGCCGCGCCCATCTGCTCGAGGGCTGATCCGGCGACGCCGGCGCGGCCGGGGTACGGGGCACCACGGGGCCCAGGTCAGCGCCGCGCAGTGACTGCTGAACGACCAGGGCCGCGAAGCCGGTGCGGTGGGCGGGCGGTTCGGCCCGGGGACGGTGGCGGTGCGCTCCTTCCGGTCGGCGCGGAGGGCTCGCCTCGGACGGCGCGGTCGGGGCGCGCACGTGGACGGGACTGCTGTCGGCGGGGTCCCGGCCGGTGGTCCGTCAGGGGTTCGTCCGGGGCGGCGGGGCGGCGTGGTGGCGGGTTCTACTGAAGCGGGATGTCGGCTCCGTGTTCGTCCCTGGGCCTGGGACCGTGGATACGCCGGTCGGCTTCAGGGATGGCGACGTCGTTGATGCTCGCCTCACGGCGTCGCATGAGGCCGCGCTCATCGAAGTCCCACAGTTCGTTGCCGTAGCTGCGCCACCAGCGGCCTTCCGCGTCGTGCCACTCGTACTGGAACCGGACGGCGATCCGGTTCTCGTCGAACGCCCAGAGGCTCTTGCGCAGCGCGTAGTCGAGTTCCCGCTCCCATTTCCGTGTCAGGAAGGCGACGATCTCCTCGCGCCCGTTGATGAACGTGTCCCGGTTCCGCCACCTGGAGTCGGGTGTGTAGGCCAGTGCCACCCGGTGGGGATCGCGGGTGTTCCATGCGTCCTCGGCGGCCTGGACCTTCCGCAGGGCGGTTTCCCGCGTGAACGGAGGGTAGGGCGGTCGATCTTCCGGCACTGCTGCCTCCTCGCGTTGAGAACGGTCGTTTCCCATCGGTCGGAGCTAAGGTAGGGAACGATCGTTCTCAACGTCAAGGAGCGCCGGATGCCAGCCCCGATCACCGCCGAGCAGAATCGGCTGGACCGCGAGGCACTGCTCGACGCAGCGGAAAGGCTCTTCTACGAGCGCGGCATCCAGGCGGTCGGCATGGACGAGGTCCGTACGGTGTCGGGCCTGCCACTGAAGCGGATCTACCGGTTCTTCGCGGCGAAGGAGGAGCTGGTGGTGGCGGTGCTCAAGCGTCGCGACCGGCGATGGCGGGGGAACCTGGCCGCCCACGTGGAGCAGGTTCCGGATCCCCGCGAACGCGTGCTCGCGGTCTTCGACTGGCTGGCCCAGTGGTTCGCGGAGCCCGGCTTCCGTGGATGCGCCTGGGTCAACGCCTACGGTGAACTCGGACCTTCGTCCGAGGCGGTGCTGGCTGAAGTCCGGTCGCACAAGCAGGCATTCCGCGACCAGATCGCGGTGTGGGTCCACGCCACCGGGCTGCCGGTGGCCGAACCGGTCTTCCTGCTGGCCGAAGGAGCCATCGTGACGGCCGGAATCAGTGGCGACCCGGCCCCAGCCTGTCATGCACGTACCGCCGTCGCGATGCTGCTCGGGACGCCCTGATCCCACCCGAGAAGCATTGACCGAGCTCGACGGCTCGACGGCCCGACAACTCGACGGCTCAACGGCTCGACGGCTCGACGGCTCGACGGCTCGACGACCGAAGGTGCGCGCCGGGTTCCGGCCGTTCCGACGACCGGGCGCGGAGCCGGCGGGTCGTCAGCGGGTCCACGGACAGACGGTCACCCGGGTCCGGGGCATCGCTGGAACGGTGGTGCGGGAGAGGTGCCAGTGGGACGTACGGGCCCGGTGGGACGCGCGAGGCACCGTTGACGGGGTTCCGTGCGACCTGTTCAGTGGTCGGGCGCCGAGTGGCGTGAACGGTCCTGTCGAGCCAACTCTCCCCCCACGGAGGCCTCGTGAGAAGTTCCACGGCACCGATACAGAACAGCCGGCGTGTCCGGCACGCCCGCCACATCCCCGCGGTCCTGGTCGCCGTTCTCGGCCTCACCGTGACGGCTCTCGCACCGACCGCCCAGGCCCGGCCCGCGCCTCCCACCGTGGCCGGGGCCTTCAGCGAGGCCGCCGCCGAGTTCGGTGTCCCGCGCGACGTGCTCGTCGCCGTCGGCTACGGCGAGAGCCGGCTCGACGGGCATGACGGCCGGCCCAGTCAGGCCCGCGGGTACGGAGTGATGCATCTGGTGGACAATCCGCGGCAGCACACCCTGCGCGAGGCATCCGACCTCACGGGGATTCCGGTGGCGGAACTGCGCCGGGACACCGCGGCCAACATCCACGGCGGCGCCGCCGTGCTGCGCGCCCGTGCCGACGCCGCCGGGCTCACCGCGGGAGAACGTGCCCATCCCGCCGCCTGGTACGAGGCGGTGGCACGCTACGGGGGCGCCGAGGACGCGCGTACCGCCCGCTTCTACGCCGACGGCGTGTACGACCTGCTCGCCCAGGGCGTCACCGCCCGCGCGGAGGACGGGTCCGCCGTGACCGTGAAGCCTCGGGCCGTCGAGCCCGACCGCGGTTCCTACGCCGACGCGGCACCGCTCGCCGCCGGGCCCGACTACCCGGCCGCTCTGTGGGTGCCGGCCAGCACCGCCAACTACGCGGTGGGGCGCACCGCTTCGATCACCAAGGTCGTCGTCCATGTCACCCAGGGCTCGTACGCCGGTGCCATCAGCTGGTTCCAGAACCCCTCGGCGCAGGTCAGCGCGCACTATGTCGTCCGCTCCTCGGACGGGCAGGTGACGCAGACGGTCCGTGAGAAGGACACCGCCTGGCACGCCCGTTCCGGCAACCCGTACTCCGTCGGCATCGAGCACGAGGGATACGTC
Source organism: Streptomyces sp. NPDC031365 (assembly GCF_055569765.1). Taxonomy (NCBI): domain Bacteria; kingdom Bacillati; phylum Actinomycetota; class Actinomycetes; order Kitasatosporales; family Streptomycetaceae; genus Streptomyces; species Streptomyces sp. NPDC031365. The sequence continues at coordinate 54,790 of NZ_JBVIIM010000023.1, forward strand.
GACCAGCCCTCCTGGTTCACCGACGCCATGTACCGCTCCTCCGCGGCGCTCACCCGCTCGATCGCCGACCGTTACGGCATTCCCAAGGACCGGGCGCACATCGTGGGTCATGTGGAGGTGCCGGGCAACGACCACACCGATCCCGGGCCGTACTGGGACTGGAACCGCTACATGGAGTTGGTGGGAGGCAGCACGGACGGGGGCACGCCGCAGCTCTCCTTCGCCTCGTACTCCACTCTGCGGACCGGGTCCACGGGGGCTCAGGTCAGCGCCGCGCAGTGGCTGCTGAACGACCAGGACTTCGAAGCCGGGGCGGTGGACGGGCAGTTCGGCTCGGCGACGGCGGCGGCGGTGCGTTCGTTCCAGTCGGCGCGGGGGCTCGCCTCGGACGGTGTGGTCGGGGCGCGCACGTGGACGGGTCTGCTGTCGGCGGGGTCCCGGCCGGTGATCCAGCAGGGTTCGTCCGGTGAGGCGGTCCAGCGTCTTCAGCGGGCGCTGACGGCGGCACTGGCCCGTACCGTCTCGGCGGACGGGATCTTCGGTCCGGGCACGGCGCAGGCGGTGCGCGACTACCAGTCCTCCCGAGGGCTGTCCGCGGACGGCGTGGTCGGCGCGGCGACGTGGAGCGCGCTCCAGGCCGGACGCTGACCTTTCGCGGTACGGCCTGCCGCCCCGGCCGCGCGTCGGGGCGGTGCCGTTCCCTCAGAGATCCTCGAGTTCCTTCGCGAGGTCCGGGTCACGCATGCCGGGGAGGGCGTAGCCGTCGGTCTCGTGCCACGGGATGTCGAGGTCGTCCATGTGCACGCGCCATCGCGCTCCTGGCAGGGCGCGGCGCAGTTCGGTCAGGGAGTCGAGCACGTGCGTGAGCACCGGCAGCAGGTGGCCGGGGTCGAACGGCATCTTGGTGGATCCGGCCACCATCTCCTCCTGCTCACTGCCGCCGCCGTCGTAGAGATGGAGGCTTTCCTCGTCGTCGTACGGGAACGACGCCATGTGGGCGGCGACGACGCGTTCGACGATGGCGGTCTCGTCGTCCGTCAACGGTGTGGCACGGGACGCGGAGTAGTAGAGGGAGACGCTCATGGCCCGGAGTGTAGGCAGCGGGTCCGACACCCCGGGTGGCAAGAGTTCCGCGTTACCGGGTCCGGGCGCGGGGCGGAGACGGCGCGTTCCGCGGCGGCGTTCGGACTGCGTCGCCCACCGGCTGCCGGTCCCGGTGGGGCACGCGGTGCCCGGGGCCCGGGGGAGCTCCCGCGTCGGCCGTCCGCACCCGGTCTCCGGTGGGGCTCACGCCCCGCGCGGCGAGACCAGCCCGGATTCGTAGGCGAGGACGACGAGTTGGGCCCGGTCGCGGACCCGCAGCTTGGTCATCGCCCGGTTGATGTGGGTCTTCGCGGTCAGGGGGCTGATGACCAGGCGGGCCGCGATCTCGTCGTTGGACAGGCCCCGTGCGACCAGGGCGACGGCCTCGCGTTCGCGCACGGTCAGTTCGAGCAGGGCCGTGGCCGTGGCGGCGGGGAGCGGCTCGTCGACGTACCGGCTGATCAGCCTGCGCGTGATCGAGGGGGCGAGGAGGGCGTCGCCCCGGGCGGCGACGCGTACGGCGTGCAGGAAGTCCTCGGGGAGGATGTCCTTGACCAGGAATCCGGCGGCACCGGCGCGCAGCGCGTGCAGGACGTGTTCGTCCAGGCCGTAGTTGGTCAGGATGACGACGTGTACGCCGGTCAGGGCGGGGTCCGCGGCGATGCGCCGGGTCGCCTCGATGCCGTCGACGACGGGCATCCGGATGTCGACGAGCGCGACGTCGGGCAGGTGCCGTCGGGCGAGTGCCAGGCCCTCGTCGCCGTCGGCGGCCTCGGCCACCACGTCGATGTCGTCCTCAAGGTCGAGGAGTGCGCGGAATCCGCTGCGGATGAGCGGCTGGTCGTCGACCAGCAGGACACGGATCACCGCGCCCGCTCCAGGGGCAGTTCGGCCCGGACGGTGAAGCCGCCCCCGCCGCGGGGTTCCGCCGTCAGCCGGCCGCCGAGGGCGGCGACGCGTTCGCGCATGCCGAGCAGTCCGACGCCGGGTGTCGGCGCGGTGGCCGGGGTCGCCCTGCCGTCGTCGTCGATGCTCAGTTCGAGGGAGCCGGGACGGCAGTCGATCCGGACCGACGCGGTGTCGGCGTCGGCGTGGCGGGTGATGTTGGTCAGCGACTCCTGCACGATCCGGTAGACGGTGCGGCCGACCGCGGCCGGCACGTCGTGCCGTCGGCCCTCGATGGTGAGCTTCGCCGCCAGGCCGGTCGTGCGTGCTCGTTCGACCAGATCGGGGATGTCGTCGAGGCCGGGGGGCGGGGCGGTGGTGTCGTCGCGCAGTGCCTCCAGGGTCGCGCGCAGTTCGCGGCTCGCCTCGCGGCCGGCCTCCTGGATCGCCAGCAGGGCCGGGGGCACCTGTTCGCCGCGCTTGCGGGCCACATGGACGGCGGCTTCGGCCTGGACCTTGATGACGGAGATCTGGTGGGTGAGCGAGTCGTGCAGTTCCCGCGCGATGTGCAGCCGCTCCTCGTCTGCGCGGCGGCGTGCGGCTGCCTCCCGGGTGCGCTCGGCCTCGTCGGCCCGCCGCTCGGCCTGCCGCAGGGCCTCGCCCGCGGCACCGGCCGCGATCAGCCAGGCCAGTTCCAGGGCGCCCCGGGCACGGGCGAACGCCTCGCCCGTGTCGTGCAGGCCCGAGGCGAGGGCGGCGAGCGGAAGCAGGGCCAGTACGGCCACGCACGCCGTCACCGTGGCGCCCCGGTGTCCCGCACGCACGGCCGCGTACACCGCGAAGAGAAACGCCACGGCGGGTACGTCGAAGCCGGCCGCCTGGTGGCCCACGGCGCACAGACCGGTGACGGCCAGGACGGCGACCGGGGCACGGCGGCGCGCGGCCAGCGCCAGGCCGCCGGTCACCAGCAGTGCGTGTCCGAGCAGGGCGGGGCCGGTGGCGGAGCGCTGTTCGGACAGACCGGTGACCAGCAGGGCCGCCGCCACGCCGACCGCGATGGCCCAGTCCTCGACGAGGGTCCGGAGACCGGACTCACCTGCGCTCATGCGCGCACCCTAGCGGGCGGCCCGCCCCGGGCGGGTCCCCCTGGTGGAGGAGCGGCCGGCTACCGCGCACGCGGGATGCCGCGGGCCTCCTGCTGCGTTCGTGGTAGCCGGGTGCGGCGCCGGCGGCAGGGGGAAGTGTCCGCGTCCGTGGGACGACCGGGGGCGGTGGCGGCGGACATGCTCGGACGGCATGGCAGCCCGTCGCAGGTCGAGAAGGAGTGTTCCCATGGTGTCCGTTCGTCGTCTGTTCGCCGTCGTCGTGGCCGTGCTGGTCGTGGGGGTCGTGGGGGTCGGTCTTGCCGGCCCGGCGGCCGCGCACGGTTCCCTTCAGCCGGTCGCCGCCGGTTCCTACGACTTCGGTCCCGGGCGGCTGGGGGCCGCCGCGGGCGGGCTGCTGGGGCTGGCCGGAGTGGTCGTCGGCGCTCTGGCGCTGGCTCGCCCCGCCGGCCGGCTCGGGGTTGCCGGCGGGCCGCTGGGGGCTGTGGTGGCCTTGGTGGCGGGGGTGACCGGTATGGCCGTCGGTGGTCTGGTGGCGGCCACCGCCGAGGGCGGCGTCGGTACCGGCAACGGGCTGGGCGGGGCGTATGTCGCCCTGCTCGTGGGGCTGGCCGCCGCGACCCTCGGCGGCGTGGGGCTGGCACGTTCCCGCCGGGTGGTGGCCGGGGCGGAGTGAGACGGTTGTCGTGGCGTCGGCGCTCCCGGCATGGCGGCACCACCGCGCTCGGACAGCGCATGGTGCGGCTGCCGGCGCGGGGCGAGCCGTGCCCGCGGGTACGGGCAGTGGGGTCGGATGGGGGCGGGATGCGATGGGGAGGGTCTGCTACGGCGTCGCGGTGACGCGCCGTACCGCCTCGCGGGTCAGTTCGCGGTCGGGCGGGGTGTCGTCCAGGGCGCGGTGGAGGGTCAGGCCCTCGATCAGGGCGTCGAGTTGGCGGGCCGTGGAGGGAGGGAAGTGGTGTTCCAGGAGGTCGCGGCTGCGCCGCATCCACCGGCGGCAGAGGGCGCGGTAGGGCTCGTGGCGGGCGGCCAGGGTGTAGAGCTCCTGGGTGAGGATCAGGTCGCGGCCGGGGCCTTCGGAGAGGGTGTGGATGAGGTCGGTGACCGCTTCCGTGGCCTGGTCGGGGGTGGTGGCGGCGGAGAGGTGCTGCTCGAAGACGGTCACCACGTGGTCGGCGTAGCCGGTGAACGCCTCCAGCAGTACGTCGTCGATGCCGGTGAAGTGGTACGTCATCGAGCCCAGCGGGACCTGGGCTCGGGCGGCGATCTTGCGGTGGGAGACGCCGGCCACGCCTTCCTCGGCGATCAGGTCGAGGGTGGCGGCGAGGATGCGGTCCCGGCGGTGGGGGTCCGTGTGTCCGGTGGCCATGGGGTGGGCGCCGCGCCGTCAGAGGGTGCGGACCGGGCGGGCCGGGTTGCCCACGGCCACGACCTGGGCGGGGATGTCCTTGGTGACCACCGCGCCGGCGCCGACGACGGAGTTGTCGCCAATGCTCACTCCGGGGCAGACGATGGCTCCGCCGCCGAGCCACACGTTGTCCCCGATGGTGATGGGGAGGGCGGCTTCGAGTTTGTCGCGGCGCGGCCCCGGCTCGACCGGGTGGGTGGGAGTGAGGAGTTGGACGTTCGGGCCGATCTGGCAGTCCGCGCCGATGGTGATCCGCGCGACGTCCAGCGCGGTCAGGTTGTAGTTGACGAACGTACGGTCGCCGATGCTGATGTTGCTGCCGTAGTCGACGTACAGCGGCGGACGTACCTCGATGTCCTCCCCGGCGGAGGCGAGGAGCTCGGCGAGGAGCGGCCGGGCCTCGGCCGGGTCCTCGAGGTAGGCGGCCTGGTAGCGGGCCGCGAGCCGCATCGCCTGGCGCTGCCGGCGGGCGATCTCCGGGTCGTCGGCGATGTAGAGGTCGCCTGCGAGCATCCGTTCGAGATTGGTGCGCGGGTCGTCCGCGAAGTGGTCCGTCGCCATGCGTACGAGCGTACGTGCGCGGCGCCCGCTCCACAGGGTTAGCGCAGTTCGCCCCGCTCCATGCAGAATTCGTTGCCTTCGGGGTCGGCCATGGTGACCCAGCCTTTGCCGTCCGGGCGGGTGTGGTCGGCGAGTTGGCGGGCTCCGAGCCCGATGGCGCGGGCCACTTCCTCCGCGCGGGTGCGGCCTGTCGGCCACAGATCGAGATGGAGGCGGTTCTTGGCGGCCTGGGGCTGCTGCATGTCTTCGGGGCGGTGGTGGAGGCGGAGGACGGCGGCACGGACTCGTCTCCGGTCCGGTCCTGCCGTACGGCGGGGTGGGAGGAGCGGGCCGCGGCGGGCGTGGAGATCACCGACTACGAGGTGCGTGTCGTGCCGCTCGGGTTCGTGTGCGAGACGAGTGACGGCGGGAGTTACGACAACGGTGACGTGCCCGGATACGTCAACCCCGCCGTGGCGGGACTCGGCCTCGCCGCCGCCGCGTCCGCGATCTCGGCGGGGTACTTCTCGGAGCGGAGAGCGCGGGCGGCGGCGGGCCAGGGCTCCGGTGCCGGCGGTGCGGCCGGCAGGTGAGGCGGGGCCCGGAGGGTGAGGCGGGGCCCGGCAGGTGAGGCGGGGCCCGGTATCCCTCAGCCTGCCGGGGCCAGTTCCGCCCGGCCGAAGAGGAGGGCGTAGCCCGGGGGCAGGTGGGCCAGGACGCGGGTCACCAGGGCGTCGCCCACCAGTGCGGGCAGGACGCTCAGGACGGAGCTGACGTCCCAGCGGGCCGTGGCCGGGGTCGCGCCCTCGATGCGGAGCGCCACGGAGTCGACGAACTCCGCCGCCGTGAGGCCCCGGGTCGCCGGGACCTGGGAGGCGATCACTCTCGCCGCCTCCTCGGGCAGGGCGCGGGCCAGGTCGACGCGTTCGTCGCCGACGACGTGGCCGCCGAGGGCGGACAGGACGACGCGGGTGACGCTCTCCGCCTCCGCCCGCGTCGGGTACTGGCCCGACTCCCGTACGGCGTCGATCAGTTCGCGCCAGCCGTCGTCGTCGGGGCGGCGGGTGCGATCACGGTTCGGGGCCGGGGCCGGGATCACCGCTTCCGGGGACGTGAGGGCGGGCTTGTGCGGGGTCAGCGTGGTCATGTGGCGGCTCCTTCCACCGGGACGGACGGACATGGGGGCGGGGGGGGGGGGGGGGGGGGGGGGGGGGGGGGGGGGGGGGGGGGGGGGGGGGGGGGGGGGGGGGGGGGGGTGAGGGGGGGGGGGGGGGCGAGGTCCTTGCGCCGTTTCCCGTGGTTGGCTCCTAT
>NZ_JBVIIM010000023.1:61129-140353 GCF_055569765.1 Streptomyces sp. NPDC031365
CCCCACACGGCGAGCAGGCGCGGCGTCCCCCCCCCCCCCCCCCCAGCCACCCCCCCCCCCCCCCCCCCCCCCCGGTGGGGGGTACCGCGGTCAGCTGCTGATCTGCCTGCGGCTGTCGCCGCCGGTGATCTGAATGCGGCGCGGCTTCGCCTGCTCGGCCACCGGGATGCGCAGGGTCAGAACGCCGGCGTCGTAGGACGCGTCGATGCGTTCCGTGTCCAGCGTCTCGCCGAGGAAGAGCTGACGGGTGAAGGTACCGGTGGGACGTTCGGCGACCAACGGCTCGGCGTCCTCGGGGGCCGGTGAGCGGCGCTCGGCGCGCACGTTGAGGACGTTGCGTTCGACGTCCAGTTCGATGCTCTCCGGGTCGATGCCGGGGAGGTCGAAGTGGACGATGAAGTCGTCCCCCGACCGGTAGGCGTCCATCGGCATGGCCGAGGGACGGGCGGTGGAACCGAGGACCTGCTGCGCGAGTCGGTCGAACTCGCGGAAGGGGTCGGTACGCATGAGCATCACAGTCCACTCCTCTCTTCGGTGTCATCTGTGCGATGCCCTGAACTACGTCTTCTTATATAGCTCGCGAGAGGAAACTTGACAAGCTGCGACTCAACTGCGGCCCCGCCCGGGGTCGCGGGGGGCCGTGTCCGCCGGTATCCACGCGCGCGAGTTAGCCTCGAAGGCCGGTGGATCCGCCCTTCCCGGGCGTGGCGGCAGGAGGCAGACAGGCATGGCGAAGGTTCCCAGTTCGGTGGTGGCCGCGAGCGGGCTCGTCGGCGGGTACGGCGTGGCCCGCTGGACGCGGAGGCGGGAGCTGGGCGGGGTCGTTCTCGCCGTCGCCGGGGCCACGGCCGCGCGGCAGTGGCGGGAGCGGGCCGGTGGAGCGGCCGCGGGAGCGCTGTCGGCCGCGTATGTCGCCGCCTTCGCCGGGTCGCATCCGCTGGCGAAGAAGGTCGGGGCCTGGCCGGCCGTATTCGGGGTGGCGGGGGCCATCGCGCTGACGTCGTGGGCGGTGGCCGACCGGCGGGGATGAGGCACAGGGGGGCCGGGCGCACGCGGCCGGCGCAGGGAAGCCCTGATGACGGCGGCGGAGGGCGCGCGACGGGGTGGTCGTGCGGCGGGACTCCGGGAGCACGTCGGGATCACGGCCGTGAGCGGGACTCCGGGAGCACCTCGGGATCACGGCCGTGAGCGGGATTCCGGAAGCACCTCGGGACTCAGCCACGAGCCGGACTCCGTCCGCAGGGCGGACTCCCGTCACACCACGGCGCCCGGGCCGGCCGTCGGGCCGGGTGGCCGGGCGGCCGGGCGGCCGGGCGGCCGGGCGGCCGGGCGCCAGGGCTGGTAGGTCGCTCCGTGGGACGACCTACCAGCACCTCTCCTTGTAGACGAGCTTGATCGAGTCGGTCTGGGTCCGCTTGCCGTCGGTGGCGTAGATCTCGGCGGTGTACTCGCCGATCGGCGCCGCCCCCAGGGACATGAAGACGAAGCCGTTGACGGTCAGGGCGCCGTCGACGGGGTCACGCTCGTTCGTCCCCGGAGGGATGGTGTCCCCGCCCAGACTGGAGGAGCCGGGCGGCAGGTTGCGGATGCCGGTCTTGACGGGCGTGGACCAGCTTCCGGACACCGGGGCCAAGGCGTAGGTGTAGGACCACCCGCCCTGGACGCATATCTGCTGCCCCTCGGCTTCCAGGGTCCAGGTCGACGCCGAGGCGGACGCCGGGGACGCGCCGATGAGCGGCAGGCTCAGAGCCGAGAACAGGCCGAGGAGTAATCCGGCTCCCCGGTGGCTTGTTTTCATCGATACCTCCTGGTTGAGGACGTGGGGACGCATGAGGCGGTACGACTTCGACGTGCCGGCCGGTCCGGTCCGGTCCACTGAGACGCCCGGCAGCCGCAGCGAGTGTCACTCACGTGACAACCCTCGACAAGGGGGTAGTTGTACTTTCAAGGACCTGTGTCCTGATGTCGCCGTCGGATGTCCGACAAGGGACCTCGCACGTTGCCGCGGCCCCGTCAGCTCCCCGCCGGCTTCACCGACGACGGTCCTGCGGCACCGTAGATGTCGGTCAGGCGCCCCCGAGAACTCCCCCGGACGCCCCCGAACGCGCTGTTACGCCCCCAGCGCCCGCGACACCGTGTAGATCACCAGGCCGGCCAGCGAGCCGACCACCGTGCCGTTGATGCGGATGAACTGCAGATCGCGGCCGATGTTGGCCTCGATCTTCTTCGTGGTGTGCTCGGCGTCCCAGCCCGCCACCGTGTCCGTGATCAGGGAGGTGATCTCCTTGCGGTACGTGGTGACCACGTACACCGCCGCGCCCTCCAGCCAGCCGTCGACCTTGCCCTGGATCTTGGGGTCCTCCGCCATCCGGGCGCCGAGGGAGAGCAGTGAGGCGCGGACCCGCAGCCGCAGTTCGCTGCGCTCGTCCTCCGCCGCGGAGACGATCATGGATCGTACGGCGGTCCAGGCCGAGGCGATCAGGTCCTGCACCTCGCCGCGGCCGAGGATCTCGCTCTTGAGCCGTTCGACACGGGCCCGGGTGTCGGTGTCGGACTGCAGGTCGGAGGCGAAGTCGGTGAGGAAGCGGTCCAGGGCGCCGCGCGCGGGGTGGGCGGGCATGTCGCGCATCTCGGTGACGAAGCGCAGCAGTTCCTTGTAGACACGCTCGCCGACCTTGCGGTCCACGAATTTCGGCGTCCAGCCGGGGGCACCGCCGTGGACGGCATCCATCACCGTGTCGCCGTGCAGCACCAGCCAGTCGTGCGCGCGGGTGACGACCACGTCGACGGCCCGTCTGTGGCCGCCGTCGGTGACGATCCGCTCCAGCATCTTGCCCATGCCGGGCGCGATCTCCTGGGCGTCGGCGCGGCGGGTGATGGCCTCGCCGACCACCGCCTGGACGTCGGAGTCGCGCAGCACGGTCAGCGCGCCGCGCAGCGCCGCGGACAGCTCGGCGGTGACCCGGTCGGCGTGCTCGGGCACGGCGAGCCAGGCGCCGAGCCGGCTGCCGATGCCGACGGCACGCAGCCGCTGCCGTACGACGTCCTGGGAGAGGAAGTTCTCGCCGACGAACTCACCGAGGGAGACGCCGAGCTGGTCCTTCTTGGTGGGGATGATCGCGGTGTGCGGGATGCGCAGGCCGAGCGGATGGCGGAAGAGGGCGGTGACGGCGAACCAGTCGGCGAGGGCGCCGACCATGCCGGCCTCGGCCGCGGCGGCGACATACCCCGCCCAGGGGCCGGCGCCCTGGTGGGAGGCCCATTTGGCGAGGACGTAGACCACGGCGACGAACAGCAGCAGGCCGGTGGCGGTCAGCTTCATCCGGCGCACTCCGCGCCGCTTCTCCTCGTCCGCGGGGCTGAACGTGTTCATCGCACGGTTCGTGAACGCGCCGGTGCGGGCATGCTGGCCTTCGGCGTCCCGGTCCGCGGATCCGGCCGGTCCCGCCGGCCCTGCCGTGCCCGCGGCCCGTGCCGGTTCCGCCGGCCCCGACGTCCGCGCCCGTTCAGTCCGTTCCATCCGCTCCACCCGTTCGGTGATCCCTCACACATTTGTCCCCACCTGACCGACTCCTGGAACGGAACAAGAGTTCCCGGCGTCTGTCCGGAGGGGGATCGTCCAGGGGAATCACCCAAGCGGTCCCTCCCCACAGCTTTCCCGGCCCATGGCTCATCATGGGTTCATCAGATCGGAGCATCGGGCTCCCGTCTCCCGAGGAGAACAGAACAGCATGACCCGGGGTCGTGACGAGGGCGCGGGGACGCCGCCCGCCAAGCAGCGTGCCCTGCTCGCCGCGGTGATCGCCGCGATCATGGCGGTCTCCGCCGCCATCTACGTCGGCGCGACCGCCGACGACGGCACCGCACACCGCACCACCGTCGCCGGCGGCCGCGGCGCCCAGAACAACCCGGCCGCACCCGCCTCCACCGGCACCTGGGTCGCCTCCTGGGCGACCTCCCCGGTCGGCGGCGAGCCCGGCACCGAGCTGACGGGGCTCGCGGGCCGCTCCGTGCGCAACGTCGTACACACCAGCGCCGGCGGCAGCGGTGCCCGCGTCACGCTGTCCAACCTCTACGGGCAGTCGGCGCTGACCATCAGCCACGCCACGATCGCCGTCTCCGCGAACCCGGACACGGCGGCGGCGCTCGCGGACACCATGCGGCCGCTGACGTTCACCGGAAACCCGTCGGTCGTCATCCCGGCCGGCGGACAGGTGATGAGCGACATCGTGCGCATCGTCGTACCGCACGACGGGGACATGCTGATCACCACCTACTCCCCCGCCGAGTCCGGGCCGGTGACCTACCACCCGCACGCGCGCCAGATCTCGTACGTCGCCGAGGGCGAGCACACCCGGGACGCGACCGGGACGGCGTACACCGGGCGCAGTGCGGTCTGGCGGTACGTGACCGCACTGGACGTACTGAGCAACGAGTCGGACGGGACGGTCGTCGTCCTCGGCGACTCGCTGACCGACGGGATCACCTCCACCACCGGGGCGAACAACCGCTGGCCCGACGTGCTGTCCGACCGGCTGCGGTCGGCGGTCGTCTCCGGCCGGAACGTACCGCGCTACAGCGTCGTCAACGAGGGGATCAGCGGGAATCAGGTGCTCGCCGACGGGCTCGGACGGCCGGCCGAGAACCCCAGCGGGCTGCACCGCTTCGAGCGGGACGTGCTGGGGCGGACGAACGTCAGGGCCGTCGTCGTCGTGCTCGGCATCAACGACATCCTGCGGACGCCCGGCACGGCCGATCCGGACCGGATCGTGACCGGGCTGGACACGCTGGTCGAGCGGGCGCACTCGCGCGGGCTGAAGGTGGTCGGGGCGACGCTGATGCCGTTCCGGGGCCATCGGGGGTACACCGACGGACGTGAGGCGGTCCGGCAGCGGATCAACGCGGAGATCCGGGCCGGGGGTGTCTTCGACGCGGTGGTCGACTTCGATGCCGCGTTGCGGGATGCGTACGATCCCCGGCGGTTCCGGGCGGACTACGACTCCGGAGACCATCTGCACCCCAGTGACAAGGGGTACGCACGGATGGCGGCGGAGTTCGATCTGGACGCGCTGAACGGGGGCGCGGCGGCGGAGCTGTGAGGGCTCCCCCCGGGGAAGGGTGGGGTCGGGGGGGGTGTGTTCGTCGCCCCGGCCGCCCCTTCCCGTCCCGTTCCCGGGGCTCTGCCCCCGGACCCCCGCTCCTCAAACGCCGGAGGGGCTGATCAGGGGACGGTCAGCGTTCTTCCCGGCGGCCGTGGATGTTCAGGTGGTCATGGACGGAGGGGTCCAGCTCCCGGCGGCGTTCCTCCTTGCGTTCCAGCCTCTCGCGCCGGCGCTCCTCGCGCAGACGCTGCTTCTCCGCGCGGGGAAGCTTGCGCTGGACACCGACACCGCCCCAGAAGGCCACACCCGTGACGATCACCCTGGGCGCGCCGGGCTCACCCGGTACGCCCTCCTCACGGTGGTCGAAGCCGCCCATGATGCCGATGCCGCGCACGACGACCTCGACGCCGGGCGGGACGATGACATCCACCCCGCCCATGATCGCGACCGCGTTGATCACGACCTCGCGGTCCGCGAAGTACGCCTCGCGCAGATCGATCTCCCCGCCACCCCAGAAGGCGAAGCAGGTGAAGCGGCGCGGTGCCGTCCAGCGGCCCTTGCGCTGAAAGCCCGACATCACGGCGACGGCCCACGTCGACGTCCCCGCGTCCCCGTCGCCGACGATCCGGTCCGCCCAGTCGCCGCCCCGCTCCGGATCCTTCGTCAGGGAGACGGCGGGGACGGCCGTCGTGCCATGGCCCGGCAGATCACGGGTGATCGGCGCCAGTTCCCCGTACGTACGCGCCCGGTACGTCGCGTCCAGCCGCTCCCCGAACTCCTCCATGTCGAGGCGGCCCTCCGCGAGGGCGTCCCGCAGGATCTCGGCGACCCGTTCACGGTCGGCGTCGGAGGCGCGGAGGTCCGGTACGGCAGCGTCGTCGGTCATACCCAGCAGCCTACGAGTTGTCTCCGTCACACGGCTACGAGGGCTACGAGGGCCGCGAGGGCGGCTGCGGGACGGTCCGCCCCGCACGCTCGGCGTACATCTTCGCGATCACCGCCTCGATGTCGGGCTCGCGCACCGAAAGGTCGACCAGCGGATACTCCGCCGCGATCCGCGCCACCAGCGCCGCCGCCGAGTCCGACGCCGGGAACGCCACCCACTGCCGCGGCCCCTCCACCCGTACCACCCGCGCGGGCGCCGGTGCCTCGATCGGCGGAAGCTCCCGCTCCAGGTCCACCACCAGCGTCCGCTCGCTCTCCCCCACCTCGTGCAGCCCGGCGAGCGCACCGTCGTACACCAGCCGGCCGTGGTCGATGACCATCACCCGCGAGCACAACTGCTCGATGTCCTGGAGGTCGTGCGTCGTCAGCAGCACCGTCGTGGCACGCTCGGCGTTCAGCTGCCGCAGGAAGTCCCGCACCCTGGTCTTGGAGATCACGTCCAGACCGATCGTCGGCTCGTCGAGGTACAGCACCTCCGGGTCGTGCAGCAGGGCCGCGGCGATGTCCCCGCGCATCCGCTGCCCGAGCGAGAGCTGACGCACCGGCACGTCCAACAGCTCCCCGAGATCGAGGTGTTCGACCAGCCGGTCGAGGTTCTCGCGGTACCGCGCGTCCGGGATGCGGTACATGCGGTGCATCAGCCGGTACGAATCGATGAGGGGGAGGTCCCACCACAGCGTCGTCCGCTGCCCGAACACCACCCCCATACGGTGCGCCAGCCGCGTCCGCTCCCGGGACGGGTCGATCCCCGCCACCCGCAGCCGGCCGCCGCTGGGCGTGAGGATCCCGGTGAGCATCTTGACCGTGGTCGACTTGCCCGCGCCGTTCGGCCCGATGTAGCCGACCATCTCCCCGCGCCCCACCGTGAAGGACAACGAGTCAACGGCCCGCACCCGCCGCCGCTCACGCTTGAGGAAACCGGTCTTCCTGCGCACCTCGAAGACCTTCTCGACCCGGTCCAGCTCGATGAACGCGTCCGCCATGACCGCCCTAACTCCCCGTGCTCCGATACGACCTCAGGCCCGTCCGCCACGCCACCCCGGCCAGCACCCCGCACACCACCGCCACCAGCGGCGACGCGAACGCCGCCCCGTCCGGCAGCCCCAGCGGGTACGGACGCCCCAGCAGATAGGACGCCGGCACCCAGTTGACGAAGGCGAGCGGCAGCACGAACGTCACCCCGCGCACCAGATCCCGGCCGAACACCGACGGCGGGTACTGCAGCAGCGTGGTGCCGCCGTACGTGAACGCGTTCTGCACCTCGGCGGCGTCCTGCGCCAGGAACTGGAAGGCCCCGCCCGCCACGAACAGCGCCCCGAAGATCACCGCCCCGCAGACCAGTGTCACCGGCACCAGCAGCACCTTCACCACGCTCCAGTCGACGTCCACCGTCACCAGCGCCCAGCCCAGCACCACCGCCCCCTGCACACCCCGGCCCAGCCGACGCAGCGCGAAGCGGTCCGCGGCGACCTGGGCGAGCACCGGCACCGGCCGCACCAGCAGCGTGTCGAACGAGCCGTCCCGCACCCGGCCCCCCAGGGACGCCACCGACCCGAACGCCAGCTGGGCGGCCCCGAACGCCGTCACGGACAAGCCGTACAGCAGCGCCACCTCGGGCAGCGTCCACCCACCGAGCGCGTCGACCTGCGAGAACATCAGAAGGATCGCCACGAAGTCCAGCCCCGTCAGCAGCAGGTTGCCGCACACCGTGAGGGCGAACGAGGCACGGTAGGCCAGGGTCGACCGGATCCACATGCCGGCGATCAGCCAGTAGGCCCGCAGCCCCTCCGCCACCCGGGAGCGCCCGGAGCGCCCCCGCACCGGCACCGGTACCCGCACCTCAGCCACCCTGCACCACCACCCGCCGCGTCGCCGCCGACTGCACCAGCCGGCCCACCGCCAGCAACGCCACCGCCCACGCCGCCTGGAAGACGTACGCCCCCAGCGGAGCCGTCTCCCCCATCAGCACGTCCGCCGGCACCTGGAGCTGCGCCGCCCACGGCAGCACCCGGACGACCTCACCCAGCGCCCCCGGAAACGCGTTCAGCGGCAGGGTCATCCCCGAGCAGAAGACCCCCGTGACCATCAAGGCCTGCGCGACGCCCTGGCCGTCCAGCAGCCAGAACGCACTCAACGCGAACAGATAGCGGATCGCGAAGCTGACGAGCAGCGCCAGCAGGAGCGACACCAGGAACGCCCCCCACACCGCCCACTCCCCCGGCAACGCTGTCGGGAAGAACAACGCACCGAAGAGGAAGGGGACCACGCCCCGCCCCAGCAACTGGAACACCGCCCGCCCCACGTCGTTCGCCAGCCACCACAGCTGGAGATCGACCGGCCGGTACAGATCGACCGCGATGTCACCCGTACGGATGCGTTCCATCAGCTCGACCTCGAACCCGCCGCCCTGGACCGCCAGCATCGCGAACAGCGCCTGCCCCAGCCACACATACGTGACCGCCTGCGCCTGGTCGTACCCGCCCAGACCGGGCCGGGCCTCCCACAGCGCCAGATACGTGTAGACCAGGATCAGCCCGAAGACGGTGTTGGTGAACACCCCGGCCGCGGTGGCCGCCCGGTACGTCGCGTACCGCCGGAAACACCCCATCGCGACCGCCGGGTACAAGCGCCACGAGCCCACGCCCGCCCCCTCCTCCCGCACCCGGCACCGAAGCGCAGGAGCCTAGTGCGCCCCCGGGGCCCGCTGCCACGGGTTTTCCCTCCCCGGGGACGGCGCGCGGAAGCCCTCGGGCAGGGCCATGCGTGTGAGAAGCCGCAAGTGTGCGCGACGCGCGCCGCCACCGCGGAATCCGTCACCGGATGGGACAGTCTTGAATAAGAGGCACGCACCCGGCGAACGGGTATGAACGAGGCGAAACAGGAGTCCGTGCACGACATGAGCGACGAGCCGCAGCCGCAGCCGCAGCCGCAGCAGCCCGAGAAGGGCTGGGCACCGAGAAGGCCCCAGGCGGCCGCCGCCCCCGAGGGCAGCGCGGGAGGCAAGGCGGGAGGCAGACCCCGACGCACCGGATGGCGCCGGCTGGTCCCCACCTGGCGCACGCTGCTCGGTGCCGCCCTCGTCACCGGCCTCCTCGTCGTCGGCGGCCTCTTCCTCGGCTACCACCTCGTACAGATCCCCGCCGCCAACGCCCTCGCCACCCAGCAGGCCAACGTCTACCTGTACGCCGACGGCTCCGTCATCGCCCGCGACGGCGAGGTCAACCGGGAGAACGTCACCCTCCCCCAGATCTCCGAGGACGCCCAGCACGCCATCCTGGCCGCCGAGGACCGCGACTTCTACACCGAGTCCGCCGTCGACCCCCAGGCCATGGTCCGCGCCGCCTGGAACACCGCCACCGGCAAGGGCAAACAGTCCGGCTCCACGATCACCCAGCAGTACGTGAAGAACTACTACCTCCGCCAGGAACAGACGGTCACCCGCAAGGTGAAGGAGTTCTTCATCAGCATCAAGCTCGACCGCGAGCAGAGCAAGGACGAGATCCTCGAGGGCTACCTCAACACCAGCTTCTTCGGCCGAGGCGCCTACGGCATCCAGGCCGCCGCCCACGCCTACTACGACATGGACGCCTCCGAACTCGACGCGGGCCGCGCCGCCTACCTCGCCTCGCTCCTCAACGCCCCCAGCCAGTACGACGTCATCACCCACCCGGAGAACCGGCAGACGGTCGAGGACCGCTGGAACTACGTCCTGGACGGCATGGTCGACGAAGGCTGGCTCGGCGCGGGCGAACGCGCCGGCATGACCTTCCCGACCCCCAAGGAGACCACCCACTCCACCGGCATGTCCGGCCAGCGCGGCTACATCGTCAACATCGTCAAGAAGTACCTCACGGAGAACGACATCGTCGACGAAACCTCCCTCGACGGCGGCGGCTACCGCATCACCACCACCCTGCACAAGGACAAGCAGGACGCCTTCGTCGACGCCGTCAACGACAACCTGATGGACCGGCTCGACCAGAAGAACCGCGAGGTCGACACCTACGTCCGCGCCGGCGGCGCCTCCGTCGACCCCAAGACCGGCAAGGTCGTCGCCCTGTACAACGGCATCGACTACGTCAAGCAGTACACCCCCAACGCCACCCGCCGGGACTTCCAGACCGGCTCCGCCTTCAAACCCTTCGTCCTCGCCTCCGCCATCGAGAACAAGGCCCGCACCCAGGACGGCCGCCGCATCACCCCCAACACCCGCTACGACGGCACCAGCGAACGCCCCGTCCAGGGCTGGCCCGGCGACCGCTACGCCCCCGAGAACGAGGACCACCGCGACTACGGCGACATCACCGTGCGCGAGGCCACCGACAAGTCCGTCAACGCCGTGTACGCGCAGATGGCCGTCGACGTCGGCCCCGACAAGGTCCGACGCACCGCCATCGACCTCGGCCTGTCCAAGAACACCCCCAGCCTCGACGACGCCGGACCCTCCATCGCCCTCGGCGTCGCCACCGCCAGCGTCCTCGACATGGCCGAGGCCTACGCCACCCTCGCCAACCACGGCAAACACGGCGCCTACACCATGGTCGAAAAGATCACCCACGGCACGAACACCATCGACCTGCCCGAACGCCGCACCCGCCAGGCCGTCAGCCGCCAGGCCGCCGACACCACCACCGCCGTCCTGCGCGGCGTCGTCGAGAACGGCACCGCCACCGCCGCCCAGACCGTCGGCCGCCCCGCCGCCGGCAAGACCGGCACCGCCGAGGAGGACACCGCCGCCTGGTTCGCCGGCTACACCCCCGATCTCGCCACCGTCGTCGCTGTCATGGGCCAGGACCCGGTCACCGCCGGCCACAAATCCCTTTACGGCGCCATGGGCCTGCCCCGCGTGAACGGCGGCGGCGCGCCCGCCGAGATCTGGGGCCAGTACACCCGCGACGCCCTCGACGGAGACCCCGTCCAGGCCTTCAACCTCCGCCTCCAGCCCGGCGCCTGGGAGAGCCAGCCGCCGCCCGCCGACTCCAGCACCGACCCGTCCTCCTCCGGCGACCCCACCGGCCGCGACCGCGGCACACCGGACGACGAGGGCACCGGCAGCCGCACCCCGGACGACACCGGGGAACCGACCGGGGACGGGCTGACGGACGGCCAGGACGAAGGCGGCACCACCGGTGACACCACGGGCGGCACCACCGGCGGCGACGACGACGGCACGAGCGACGGCGGCACCGAAACGGGCGACGGCAGCGGGGACGGCGACTCCAACGGGGACGACGACACCCGCCCCGGCAGCCTCACCGGCACGATCAACCAGAACGCCCGCCGGGTCTGGTGAACGCCCTCCGTCCCCTTCGGCGACCCGGGGCCGCCGTCAGTGCCCCGAGGTCGCCTTCAGACCCACCACGGCGACCAGCAACAGGCTGATGAAGAAGATCCGGGCGGCGGTCACCGGCTCACCCAGCACCACCATCCCCACCACCGCCGCCCCGGCCGCACCGATCCCCACCCACACGCCGTACGCCGTACCGATCGGCAGCGTACGAGCCGCATACGACAGCAGCACCATGCTCGCGACGATCCCAGCACCGGTGAGGAGGCTGGGCACCAGCCGCGTGAAACCCTCGGTGTACTTCATACCGACCGCCCAGCCGACCTCCAGCAGACCGGCGACCACCAACAGAACCCACGCCATGACAGGCACCTCCGGGACACGAACGGAAACGGGGGTGCGTCGTCTTTGCCTTCACCCCGGTACGGCGCGTCTCGTCGGGGCCCACAGGGGTCCCTCCACCGTAGCCGAAGACGACGGATGGGGCTGGTGACCATGGTCACCAGCCCCATCCACCCTTAGAACTACAGGTACAGGCCGGTCGAATCCTCAGAACCCTCGAAACGGTCCGCGGCCACGGCGTGCAGATCCCGCTCCCGCATCAGCACATACGCGGTCCCGCGCACCTCGACCTCCGCCCGGTCCTCCGGATCGAACAGCACCCGGTCACCCGGCTCCACCGTCCGCACGTTCTGCCCCACCGCGACCACCGCGGCCCAGGCCAGCCGACGGCCCACCGCCGCCGTCGCGGGAATCAGGATGCCGCCCCCCGAACGCCGCTCTCCCTCACTCGTGTCCTGCCGCACCAGTACGCGGTCGTGCAGCATCCGGATGGGCAGCTTGTCGTCTGGGGAACCGTGCTCGTGTCTCTTGGCGCTCACGTCCTGAAACCTACCTGCCTTCGCCCCGAACGTACGCGGGAGGGGTCAACGCCTACGCCGACGGGTCCCCAGGGCCAGCAGCCCCACGACCCCCACCACCAGCACCGCCACCGGCACGACCCGCTCCAGCCGCGGCGAACCCTCCGCGTCCACGAACTGGCCCTTCACCTCACTCACCACACCGTTGACGCGCACATACGCCCGCCCCAGCGTGTGGTCCACATGGGACACGACCCTGGCCTTCGCGTCCCCCATGATCGTCTGCGGGTGGACCCGCACACCGATCTCGTCCAGGGTCTCGGCCAGCACCGCACGGCGGCGCTCGATGTCCGCCTCGATCTGAGCCGGGGTTCTGGTGTCCGCCGTGTCCGCCACCGTGTCGCCTCCGAAATCCACTGATACCTGTGCCGGACAGTCTGTCAGTTCCACACCGCCACGCACGGTCAGGACCCCCGGTTACCCTCGATCCCGGCACCCGATCCACGCAGCGCGTACGTACGAGGAGACCAGACCGATGAGCGAACGCCTCCAGCCCGGGGACGAGGCCCCCGCCTTCACCCTGCCCGACGCCGACGGCAACGAGGTGTCCCTGGCCGACCACAAGGGCCGCAAGGTCATCGTCTACTTCTACCCGGCCGCCCTCACCCCCGGCTGCACGAAGCAGGCCTGCGACTTCACCGACAACCTGGAGCTGCTGGCCGGCGCCGGCTACGACGTCATCGGCATCTCGCCGGACAAACCGGAGAAGCTGGCGAAGTTCCGCGAGAAGGAGTCGTTGAAGATCACCCTCCTCGCCGACCAGGACAAGAAGGTCCTCGACACCTACGCGGCCTTCGGCGAGAAGAAGAACTACGGCAAGACGTACATGGGCGTCATCCGCTCCACGATCGTCGTCGACGAACAGGGCAAGGTGGAACACGCCTTCTACAACGTCCGCGCGACGGGCCACGTCGCCAAAATCATCAAGGACCTGGGCATCTGACGCCCCTTCACACGGCGCCCGTACCGGATCCGCGGAGGTCCGGTCCCGGCCGTCACGCGCCGTCCGGCACCTGACACGGGGGACCCACCGGGCGACACCCATCTCCCGGTACGATGGCAGGCGCCAGCGGCGGTGGCGCAACCGGCGACGCAGCAGACTTAGGATCTGTGGCCCTTGATCGGGCTTGAGGGTTCGAATCCCTTCCGCCGCACGGAAGACGACCTGCGAATCGAAGGATGATTCGCAGGTCGTTGTCGTGCGGGCTCAGCCCAGCAGCTCCCGTACCACCGGGACCAGTGCCCGGAAGGCCTTGCCCCGGTGGCTGATGGCGTTCTTCTCGGCCGGGGACAGTTCCGCGCACGTACGGGTCTCGCCGTCCGGCTGGAGGATCGGGTCGTAGCCGAAGCCGCCGGTGCCGGCCGGGGTGTGGCGGAGGGTGCCCTTCAGGTGGCCCTCGACGACCCGCTCCGTGCCGTCCGGCAGTGCGAGGGCTGCCGCGCAGGCGAAGTGGGCGCCCCGGTGGGCGTCGTCGATGTCCGACAGCTGGGCCAGGAGGAGGTCCAGGTTGGCCTGGTCGTTGCCGTGGGTGCCTGCCCAGCGGGCTGAGAAGATGCCGGGTGCGCCGTTCAGGACGTCCACGCAGAGGCCGGAGTCGTCGGCGACGGCGGGGAGGCCGGTGGCCCGGGCGAGGGCGTGCGCCTTGAGGAGGGCGTTCTCGGCGAAGGTGACGCCGGTTTCCTTGACGTCGGGGATGTCGGGGTAGGCGTCGGCGCCGACGAGGTCGTGGGGCAGGCCCGCGTCGGCGAGGATCGAGCGCAGTTCGGTGATCTTCCCGGCGTTGCGGGTGGCGAGGATCAGGCGGGTCATGGGCCCAGTATGTCTGGGCCCATGGGGCGCTCGTTCGCTACGGGGTGCAGACCTTGGTGAGTTCGCCGGCGGCGTCGGTGATGGGGCTGATGTCGGGGGTGGCGTCGCCGTTCTCGACGGAGGTGCGGACGTTCCCAACGGCCTTCTCGAGGTCGTCGACGGCCTTGGAGACGTCGGCGTTGTCGGTCTTGTCGCCGATCTCGGTGAGGTTCTTGTCTATCGCGTCGAGGGACTCTTCGAGCTGGGTGACGTCATTGCCGGCGTTGTCGACGGCCTGCTGCATGTCGGTGACGCTGTCGGCGATGGCGTCGGCGGTCTGGACGCAGTCCAGTGCCTTGTCGACGGCGGCGCAGCCGGTGGTGAGTCCGGCGGTCAGCGCGACGGCCGCCAGGGTGGCGGCGACGGCTGTGGTGCGGCGTCGGCGGCTCGCGGCCATGGAATGGTCCCTCCCTCGTCGGGCCGGACGGCCCGGTTCGTCGGCCGGGCGCCCGGTGTTGAGCCGTGCGCCCGTACTCGTTCAGACGCGTGGGTGACCGGCGCGGTTGCTCCGCGTCGGTCACGTGTCTTGGCGCGTCTTTTACCTTTCGAGGACGGTATCAAGCGCGGCACGTTGTGCGGTGGCGAGTTCGGTGCAGCCGGTGACGGCGAGGTCGAGGAGGGCGTTGAGTTCGTCGCGTGCGAAGGGTTCGGCTTCGGCGGTGCCCTGGACTTCGACGAAGCGGCCGTCGCCGGTGCAGACGACGTTCATGTCGGTGTCGGCCTTGACGTCCTCCTCGTAGCGGAGGTCGAGGAGGGGGATGCCGGCGACGATGCCCACGGAGACGGCGCTGACGGTGCCGGTGAGGGGTTGTCGGCCGGGCTTGATGAGTTTCCTGCCCTGGGCCCAGGTGATGGCGTCGGCGAGGGCGACGTAGGAGCCGGTGATGGCGGCGGTGCGGGTGCCGCCGTCGGCTTGGAGGACGTCGCAGTCGAGGACGACGGTGTTCTCGCCGAGGGCCTTGTAGTCGATGACGGCGCGCAGGGAGCGGCCGATGAGGCGGCTGATCTCGTGGGTGCGGCCGCCGATGCGGCCGCGGACGGATTCGCGGTCGCCGCGGGTGTTGGTGGCGCGGGGCAGCATCGAGTATTCGGCGGTGACCCAGCCCTCGCCGCTGCCTTTGCGCCAGCGGGGGACGCCTTCGGTGAAGGAGGCGGTGCAGAGGACTTTGGTGTCGCCGAAGGAGACGAGGACAGAGCCTTCGGCGTGCTTGCTCCAGCCGCGTTCGATGGTGACCGGGCGGAGTTGTTCGGGGGTGCGGCCGTCGATTCGAGACATGGCGCCGAGCCTAGCCGTACGTGCGGGAGGGGCCCCCGCCACGGTGGGCAGGGGCCCCGAAGGTGTGGTGTGCGCACGGCTTTCGCGGTGGTTTACATCATGTCTTCGATTTCGGCGGCGAGGGGGTCGGCGTCGGTGCCGATGACGACCTGGATGGCGCTGCCCATCTTGACGACGCCGTGGGCTCCGGCGGCCTTGAGGGCGGCTTCGTCGACCTTGGCGGGGTCCACGACTTCGGTGCGGAGGCGGGTGATGCAGCCTTCGATCTCGTCGATGTTGTCGATGCCGCCGAGTCCGGCGACGATCTTCTCAGCCTTGGTGGCCATCTTCGTTCTCCCTGATCCGAACCGCTTTTGTCGCAGTAACCCACAGTTGGCCCAGCTTTGCGAGCGGTCGTGTCGTGGGTACCGAATGATGGCGTCACGACAGCGGAACCGTCCCGCTTACTGGTCTACACCACCGGGTGGACTGCCGCCAAACCCCGTCGTGCCCGTCGTGACCGCGCTTCAGCAAAGGGGGCCGGATGAGTGCCGACAGTCCTGCCAGTGCCGAGCCTACGGTGAGTCCCGCGCGGGAGCGGTGGAACCGGTTGTTCCAGGGTCTGCAGAAGATGGGGCGGAGTCTGCAGCTGCCGATCGCGGTGCTGCCGGCGGCGGGCATCCTCAACCGGCTGGGGCAGCCGGATGTGTTCGGGGACGACGGCCTGGGCTGGACGAACGTCTCGAAGGTGATGGCGGGCGCGGGTGGCGCGCTGCTGGACGGTTCGCTGGGGCTGCCGCTGCTGTTCTGTGTGGGTGTGGCCATCGGGATGGCGAAGAAGGCGGACGGTTCGACGGCGCTGGCGGCGGTGGCGGGGTTCCTCGTCTATTTCAATGTGCTGCGCCAGTTTCCGGAGGACTGTCCGCAGGGGTCCAGGGCGGTGCCGCAGGTCGGGTGTCAGGTGACCGACGGGTCGGGGACGGTGACCTCGTTCACGTACCAGAACCCCGGTGTCTTCGGCGGCATCGTGATCGGGTTGATGGCGGCGTACTTCTGGCAGCGGTTCCACCGTACGAAGCTGGTGGACTGGCTGGGCTTCTTCAACGGGCGGCGTCTCGTCCCGATCATCATGGCGTTCGCGGCGATCGTGTTCGCGGCGCTGTGCCTGTGGGTGTGGCCGCCGATCGGTGACGCGCTGGAGAGTTTCAGCGACTGGATGACGGGCCTGGGCGCGTGGGGTGCGGGGGTGTTCGGGATCGCGAACCGGGCGTTGCTGGTGGTGGGGCTGCACCAGTTCCTGAACGTGCCCATCTGGTTCCAGTTCGGCTCGTACACGAAGCCGGACGGGACGGTGGTGCACGGTGACATCAACATGTTCCTGGCGGGTGATCCCGACGCGGGTCAGTTCCTGTCCGGGTTCTTCCCGATCATGATGTTCGCGCTTCCGGCGGCGGCGCTGGCGATCACGCACTGCGCGAGGCCGGGCCGGCGCAAGGAGGTCGGCGGTCTGATGCTGTCGGTGGCGCTGACGTCGTTCGTCACCGGCATCACGGAGCCGATCGAGTACTCGTTCCTGTTCATCGCGCCGTTGCTGTACGTGGTGCACGCGGTGCTGACGGGTGTGTCGATGGCGGTGACGTGGGGGCTGGGGGTGCATGACGGGTTCAGCTTCTCGGCGGGGCTGATCGACTACGTCATCAACTGGAATCTGGCGACGCGGCCGTGGGCGATCATTCCGATCGGGCTGTGCTTCGCGGTGCTGTACTACGTGATCTTCCGCTTCGCGATCACGCGGTTCGATCTGAAGACTCCGGGGCGGGAGCCGGAGGAGGAGGTGGAGGACACGACGAAGGCGTGATCTCGCGGAACTCATCAGGCTTCAGGCGGCTGTTGAGGCCCTCGGACCGTGCGGTCCGGGGGCTTTTCGGTGCGCCCGGGGAGGGTTCCGCTTCGCGGTTCGGGGCAGGCACGGTGCGTAGCCCCGCGGTCGCTGGATTCGCGGGTTCCTTACGCGCCCTTCATCGTGCTACAAAAGGTCTACACCACTAGTGGTGTAGACCACCACGATGGAGGAAGTATGAGCACCGAGACCGCCTCGGCGGCTCCCGCGAAGAAGCGGGGATCCGGCCTGTTCCAGGGCCTGCAGAAGGTCGGCCGCAGCCTTCAGCTCCCGATCGCCGTCCTGCCGGCGGCGGGCATCCTGCTCCGGCTCGGCCAGCGGGACGTGTTCGGCGCGGACGGGTTCGGCTGGGAGAAGGTCGCCGCCGTCTTCGCCACCGCCGGTGGCGCGATCTTCGACAACCTGCCGCTGCTGTTCTGCATCGGTGTGGCCATCGGCTTCGCCAAGAAGTCCGACGGCTCCACCGCACTCGCCGCGCTCGTCGGCTTCCTGGTCTACAGCAACGTCCTGAAGGCCTTCCCGGTCACCGAGGCGAAGGTGCAGGCCGGCGAGGACATAGCCGCGACCTACAACAACCCCGGAGTTCTCGGCGGCATCCTGATGGGTCTGCTGGCCGCGGTGCTGTGGCAGCGCTATCACCGCAAGCAGCTGGTCGACTGGCTGGGCTTCTTCAACGGCCGCCGGCTCGTCCCGATCATCATGGCCTTCGTCGGCACCCTCATGGGTGTCTTCTTCGGTCTCGTCTGGGAGCCGATCGGTGGGGTCATCTCCGACGCCGGTGAGTGGATCACCGGTCTCGGTGCCGTCGGTGCGGGCCTGTTCGGTCTGATCAACCGTGCGCTGATCCCGATCGGCATGCACCAGTTCGTGAACACCGTCTCCTGGTTCCAGATCGGTGACTTCACCAACGCCGCGGGCGAGGTCGTCCACGGTGACCTGAACCGGTTCTTCGCCGGTGACCCGGACGCCGGTCTGTTCATGTCGGGCTTCTTCCCGATCATGATGTTCGGTCTCCCGGCCGCCGCCATCGCCATCGCGCACGCGGCCCGTCCCGAGCGCCGCAAGGCCGTGATGGGCATGATGGTCTCCCTGGCGCTGACCTCCTTCGTGACCGGTGTGACCGAGCCGATCGAGTTCGCGTTCATGTTCATCGCCCCGGCGCTGTACGTGATCCACGCGGTGCTCACCGCCCTGTCCATGGCGATCACCTGGATGCTCGGGGTGCACGCGGGCTTCACCTTCTCGGCGGGCGCCATCGACTACGGGCTCAACTGGAACCTGGCGACCAAGCCATGGCTGATCATCCCGATCGGTCTGGTGTTCGCGGCGATCTACTACGTCGTCTTCCGCTTCGCCATCACCAAGTTCAACCTGCCGACTCCGGGCCGTGAGCCCGAGGAGGAGATCGAGGACACCACGAAGGCGTGAGCCGTCCCCGGACAGTGCGAAGGCCCCGGAACCGACTCCTTCGGTTCCGGGGCCTTCGCGCGTGCCGCCGGCGTGCTCAGATCTCGTACGTCGTCCCGGTTGCCGCCAGCCCCACCGGACCGTCGTACACGGCGCGGGCGTCGGTGAGGTTGATCTGCGGGTCGGTCCACGGGGGGATGTGGGTGAGGATCAGGCGGCGGGCGCCCGCGCGGGCCGCCGTCTCACCCGCCTCGCGGCCGTTGAGGTGCAGGTCGGGGATGTTCTCCTTGCCGTGCGTGAAGGCGGCCTCGCACAGGAAGAGGTCGGCGTCGCGGGCGAGGTCGTCGAGCGCGGGGCTGACGCCCGTGTCGCCGGAGTACGTCAGCGTCCTCCCGCCGTGTTCGATGCGGATCCCGTACGCCTCGACCGGGTGCGCGACGCGCTCGGTGTGCACGAGGAACGGGCCGATCTCGAAGGCGGACGGCTTGACCGTGCGGAAGTCGAAGACCTCGCTCATGGAGGAGGCCGAGGGGGTGTCGGCGTAGGCGGTGGTCAGCCGGTGCTCGGTGCCCTCGGGGCCGTAGACCGGCAGGGGGGCGCAGCGGCCGCCGTCGTGCCGGTAGTAGCGCGCCACGAAGTAGGCGCACATGTCGATGCAGTGGTCGGCGTGCAGATGGCTGAGGAAGATCGCGTCGAGGTCGTAGAGACCGCAGTGGCGCTGCAGCTCGCCCAGGGCGCCGTTGCCCATGTCGAGGAGCAGCCGGAAGCCGTCGGCCTCGACGAGGTAGCTCGAGCAGGCCGATTCCGCGGACGGAAACGACCCCGAGCAGCCGACGACGGTGAGCTTCATGAAGCAGAAACCTCCGCTGCGGGTGGGGAGAGACGGGGGTCGTGCGGTTCGTCGAGCGTAAGGCGCGAAACCAGTGGTCGCTCCTCCGCCAGGGGCCGTTGTGTGCGAACTCACCTGTGCT
The DNA here is from genome assembly GCF_055569765.1 of Streptomyces sp. NPDC031365. NCBI lineage: Bacteria > Bacillati > Actinomycetota > Actinomycetes > Kitasatosporales > Streptomycetaceae > Streptomyces > Streptomyces sp. NPDC031365. The sequence continues at coordinate 80,766 of NZ_JBVIIM010000023.1, forward strand.
GTCACCGGTTCGGCTGGATGCGGCGCATGCCGGGGGCGGGAGGGGCGCGCGGTGGTGGCTCGCGCCGGTACGGTCTGGGCATGGACACGGCTTGGTGGCTCGCACTCGCCGCGGTGGTACTGCTCGCGTTCGTCACGGCGCTCGTCGACGGGTGGGGGCGGGGGCACCGGCCCACGAGACGGCGGCGGTCCCGGCGGCGCGGTGGTGGTGGCCCCGGGAACACGTGAGGGGCCGGAGACGTCGTTCTCCGGCCCCTGGTCGTGCGTGCGGCGCTATGCCCAGAGCTGGCCCTGGACCGCGTCGATGGCCTCTTCGGTCGTCGCGGCCGTGTAGACGCCGGTCGACAGGTACTTCCAGCCTCCGTCGGCGACGACGAAGACCACGTCGGCGGACTCTCCCGCCTTGAGTGCCTTGTTGGCGACGCCGATCGCCGCGTGCAGGGCGGCACCGGTGGAGACGCCGGCGAAGATGCCCTCCTGCTGGAGGAGTTCGCGGGTGCGGGTGACCGCTTCGGCGGAGCCGACGGAGAAGCGGGTGGTCAGCACGGAGGCCTCGTAGAGCTCGGGGACGAAGCCCTCGTCGAGGTTGCGCAGGCCGTAGACGAGGTCGTCGTAGCGCGGTTCGGCGGCGACGATCCTGACGTCGGGCTTGTTCTCGCGCAGGTAGCGGCCGACGCCCATCAGGGTGCCGGTGGTGCCGAGGCCGGCCACGAAGTGGGTGATGGAAGGCAGGTCGGCGAGGATCTCGGGGCCGGTGGTGGCGTAGTGGGCGCCGGCGTTGTCCGGGTTGCCGTACTGGTAGAGCATCACCCAGTCCGGGTGCTCGGCGGAGAGTTCCTTGGCGACGCGTACGGCGGTGTTGGAGCCGCCCGCGGCCGGAGAGGAGATGATCTCCGCGCCCCACATGCCGAGCAGGTCACGGCGTTCCTGCGAGGTGTTCTCGGGCATCACGCAGACCATGCGGTAGCCCTTGAGCTTGGCGGCCATGGCGAGTGAGATGCCGGTGTTGCCGCTGGTCGGCTCGAGGATCGTGCAGCCGGGCGTGAGGCGGCCGTCCTTCTCCGCCTGCTCGATCATGAACAGGGCGGGGCGGTCCTTGATGGAGCCGGTGGGGTTGCGGTCCTCCAGCTTCGCCCAGATGCGGACATCGGCGGACGGCGAGAGCCGCGGCAGGCGCACCAACGGGGTGTTGCCCACCGCGGCCAGCGGGGAGTCGTAGCGCATCGCCGATCAGGCCATACCGCCGGCGACGGCCGGCAGGATCGTGATGCTGTCGCCGTCGGTCAGCTTGGTGTTGATGCCGTCGAGGAAGCGGACGTCCTCGTCGTTGAGGTAGACGTTCACGAAGCGGCGCAGCTGCTCGCCGTTCGCCTCGTCGATGAGGCGGGCCTGGATGCCCGCGTGCCGGGTCTCGAGGTCGGCGAAGAGCTCGGTGAGGGTGTTCCCGGTGCCTTCCACCGCCTTCTGTCCGTCGGTGTACTGGCGGAGGATGGTCGGGATGCGGACCTCGATGGCCATGGCTGAGGACTCCTGTCGGAAGTGTCTGTCGTGGAGTTCGGGAAGGGCGCGCGGCGGCACGCGTGAGCCCGCCGCGGCTCTCGGCCGTACGGCGGCAGCGGGGATCAACAGATGGCGCTGTTCAGCCGGCACAGGTCGACGTGCAGCCGCGCCACGAGCAGTGCGCCCGGCGCTGTTTCGCTCACGTCGAGGAGAACCATGGGCTCATCGTATCGATTCCCGAACCCGCCCCCCGAGTGTGATCTCACCCTTCGGACACCTTCCTTCCGCGATACGGGATCCACCACGGGATCGGGGCCGGTTCGGCGGGTCAGTACGCCTCGACGACCTTGACCTCCTCCTCGGTGATCTCGCCCTCCCGGATGCGGAACGAGCGGAACTGGAACTCGCCGGCGTCGTCGGTGTCGGCGGTGGAGACCAGGACGTAGTGGGCGCCGGGCTCGCCCGCGTAGGAGACGTCGGTGCGGGAGGGGTAGGCCTCGGTCGCGGTGTGGGAGTGGTAGATGACCACCGGCTCCTCGTCCCGGTCGTCCATGTCCCGGTAGAGCTTCAGCAGGTCCTGGGAGTCGAACTCGTAGAAGGTGGGCGAGCGGGCCGCGTTCAGCATGGGGATGAAGCGCTCGGGGCGGCCGGAGCCCACCGGGCCCGCCACCACGCCGCACGCCTCGTCGGGGTGGTCCTTACGGGCGTGGGCCACGATCTGGTCGTAGAGGGCCTGGGTGATGGTCAGCATGGGGCCCAGGATAAGCAGAGGGGCCGTTCCGTACCGAGGAGTGGTACGGAACGGCCCGTATGCCGGACGCCTTGAGCGGACGACCGCAGGGAGTGCCACGAGTACTCCCCGCGGCCGGCGTCCTGGAGGAGACGGACGAGGCCCTGCCGGGGGGCTCAGAGCGACTTGGTCGCCGGAGCGTCGGCCGTCCCGGACGGGGTGTCCGCGGCTTCGCCGCTGTTGCGGCGGCGGACGAACTCCAGGAAGGAGTTGAGCTCCCGCTTGACCACGGGGGCCAGCAGGTAGAGGCCGATGATGTTGAACACCGCGAGCAGGAAGAGCGCGGAGTCGGCGAGACTGATCAGCGAGTCGAGGGAGAGCAGGGAGCCCGCGATCACGAACACGCTCCAGGTCACCTTGAACGTCATCTCGCTGGTCCTGCTCCGGCCGAAGAGGTACGTCCAGGACTTGAGGCCGTAGTAGCCCCAGGTCAGGATCGTGGAGAAGGCGAACAGCAGCACCGCGACGGTCAGCAGGTGCGGGAACCAGGGAAGGACGGTCTCGAAGGCGTCGGAGGTGATGGTGACGCCGCCGATGCTCTCGCCCTCGCGGGCCTCGCCCCAGCTGGCGGGGTTGGCGATGACGATGGTCAGCGCGGTCATGGTGCAGACGACGACCGTGTCGATGAACGGCTCGAGCAGGGCGACCAGACCCTCGCTGGCGGGGTGCTTGGTCTTGACCGCGGAGTGGGCGATGGGTGCGGAGCCGATGCCGGCCTCGTTGGAGAAGGCGGCGCGCTGGAAGCCGACGATCAGGGCTCCGATGATGCCGCCCGCGACGCCGTCCGCCTCGAAGGCGCCCTGGAAGATGCTGCCGATCGCGTCGGGAACGGCGGTGACGTTCGCCAGGATGACGATCAGACAGGCCACGACGTACATGATCGCCATGGCGGGGACCAGCCGGCTGGTGACGGAGGCGATGGAGCGGATGCCGCCCAGCAGGACGAGACCGACCAGGGCGGCGACGACCAGGCCGAAGAGCACGGCACCCGCGGAGGAGGCCAGGAAGCCGTCCTCGCCGCCGAAGGTCGACGAGATCTGCGCGTAGCTCTGGTTGGTCTGGAACAGGTTGCCGCCGAACAGACCGAAGAAGAGGATCATGACGGAGGCCAGGACGGCGAGCACCTTGCCGAGCTTGGCGCCACCGCTGCCGAAGCGTTCGGCCAGGCCCTTGGGCAGATAGTGCATCGGGCCGCCGGAGACGGTGCCGTCGGCGTGCTCCTCGCGGTACTTCACACCGAGGGTGACCTCGACGAACTTGGTGGCCATGCCGAGCAGGCCGCACAGGATCATCCAGAAGGTGGCGCCCGGGCCGCCGATGGAGACGGCGACGGCCACACCGGCGATGTTGCCGAGGCCGACGGTGCCGGAGACGGCGGCGGTCAGTGCCTGGAAGTGGTTGACCTCGCCGGGTGCGCCCTCCTCGTCGTACTTGCCGCGTACGACGTCGAGGGCGAGTTTGATTTTGCGCGCCTGGACCAGGCCGAACCAGCCGGTGAAGACCAGCCCGGCGATCACGAGCCAGGCGACGATGAGCGGAAGCTCGGCGTCGCCGACCGGGACGGTGTAGAAGACGATGTCGCCGACGGTGGTCGCGACAGGGTCGAAGAAATCACTTACGGCGTCGTCGATGTTTTGGGTGATGGAGTCGAGTGACATCGAACTTCCTCAGATGGCGCGGGGACGTGCTGGCGTGCGCAGCGGAGCGGGTGGTGATGTGGGCGGGGGCCCACGTCCCGTTCGGCGACGGCGGCGGGGCGGCGGCCCGTGAACCGGGGCCGTCGTCCTCTTGTCGTGCTGGTTGTACACGCCGGCGGTGGCCGGCTTCCTTGCTCACAGCTTGGGGTGGGCCGCAAGCGAGTTGCCGATTCTTACCACGCCGTTTACCGCGCCATGAGTGACGCAGATCACAGGAAACCGCTCTTACGGGGTAAACCCGCAGGGGCGGTGACACGATCGTTATCCGGACTTGAGGTTCCTCTGAGCGAACAAGTCAGGGGATCTTTATGGATGTATGGGGCACATTTACGGCATGAGCGTCGAAACGAGGGTCTCCTGGAGTCCGCCGAGCCACAGGTACGCCATCACCATCGGCTTGCGCGGGTCCTCGTCGGGAAGGTGGAAGAGGAGGTCGCTGTCGTCCTCGTCCCTGATCTCCAGGCGGGAGCCGATCGCCAGGCGCAGGTCGTTCAGGGCGCCGAGCCACTGGCGGGACTCGTCCGGCGACAGCTTGAGCACGCCGCCGCCCCCGCCCGCCGAGGTGAGCGCGTCCAGGGAGCGGATCACCACGAGGGCGTTGTCGCGCTTGCCGGCCCGCAGGTCGTTCTCGGTGTAGCGGCGGAACTCCGAGGAGTACGCCCGCTGCTCCTCGGCCTCCTTGGCCTGCGGCGTGCCCTCGGGGTCGCTGTAGGCGTCGGGGAAGAGGCGGCGCAGCACCGGGTCGGAGGGCGGTTCGCTCGGGCCCTCGGCGAAGAGTTCGGCGAGCGGGTCGCCGGAGGCGTCCTCGTCGGGCCCGGGGCCGATGAGCTCCATCATCTGCACGGCCAGGGACCGGATGATGGAGATCTCGACGTCGTCGAGGGCGACGGCCGCGCCGCCGCCGGGGAGCGGTTCGAAGGTTCCTGGCATGGAGGCGATCGCTACTTCCGGTCCTGCGGGCGGGGTCGGGTCATGTCCGGCTCGGTCACTTCCGGTCGTGCTGGAGGGTGGCCCACAGTCCGTAGCCGTGCATGGCCTGGACGTCGCGTTCCATTTCCTCGCGCGTGCCACTGGAGACGACCGCCCGGCCCTTGTGGTGGACGTCCATCATGAGCTTGGTGGCCTTGTCCTTGGAGTAGCCGAAGTACGACTGGAAGACGTACGTCACATAGCTCATGAGGTTCACCGGGTCGTTGTGGACGATGGTGACCCACGGAACGTCGGGCTCGGGTACGGCGAAGGCCTCCTCCGCCGACTCGGTGCGTTCGATCTCCAGGGGTGCGGGTGACGTCACACTGCCCATGCTGCCACCGCAGGGGGGTGGTCGCACAAACCGGCCCGGTCACGGGGGCGCGAGCAGGTGCCGGCGTCCGGCATCCGGACCCGAAATCGTCAGACTGACGAAATGGGGGTAGCATCCGTCGTATGAACACAGCGGATCTTGGGCTGCCGGTGGAGGTTCCCTCGACGGCGCTCTTCACGGACCAGTACGAACTGACGATGCTGCAGGCCGCGCTGAAGGCCGGTACGGCCGGGCGGCACAGCGTGTTCGAGGCCTTCACCCGGCGGCTGCCGGACGGCCGCCGCTACGGCGTCGTGGCCGGCACCGGACGGGTGCTGGACGCGGTGGAGAACTTCCGCTTCGACGCGGACGTCCTGCGCTTCCTGCGCGAGAAGGGGATCGTCGACGACCGGACCGTGGACTGGCTGGCCGGCTACCGCTTCTCCGGCGACATCTGGGGCTACCCCGAGGGCGAGGTGTACTTCCCGGGCTCGCCGATCCTGCGGGTCGAGGGCAGCTTCGCCGAGTGCGTCCTGCTGGAGACCGTGATCCTGTCGATCCTCAACCACGACTCGGCGATCGCCGCGGCCGCCTCCCGGATGTCGTCCGCCGCCGGGGAGCGGCCGCTGATCGAGATGGGCGCCCGGCGCACCCACGAGCTGGCCGCCGTGGCCGCCTCCCGGGCCGCGTACATCGGCGGCTTCGCCTCCACCTCCGACCTGGCGGCCGGCTTCCGCTACAACATCCCGACCGTGGGCACCTCCGCCCACGCCTTCACCCTCCTGCACGACAGCGAGCGGGACGCCTTCCGCGCCCAGGTGGACTCCCTCGGCGGCGGTACGACGCTGCTGGTCGACACCTACGACGTGACCGAGGCGGTCCGCACGGCCGTCGAGATCGCCGGGCCGGAACTGGGCGCCGTCCGCATCGACTCCGGTGACCTGCTGCTGGTCGCGCACCGGGTGCGGCAGCAGCTCGACGAGCTGGGCGCGACCGGGACGCGGATCCTGGTCACCTCGGACCTGGACGAGTACGCCATCGCCTCACTGGCGGCGGCGCCGGTGGACGCGTACGGAGTGGGGACGCAGCTGGTGACCGGTTCCGGGCACCCGACGGCCTCCATGGTCTACAAGCTGGTCGCCCGCGCCGAGACCGCCGACCCGGAGGCGCCGCTGGTGCCGGTGGCGAAGAAGTCCACCGGCGGCAAGACCTCCATCGGCGGCCGCAAGTGGGCGGCTCGGCGGCTGGACGCGTACGGCGTGGCCGAGGCCGAGGTGATCGGCACCGGTGAGGTGCCGGACGCGCTGGCCGACCGGCAGCTGCTGGTGCCGCTGGTCAAGGGCGGCGAGGTGATCGTCCGCGAGCCGCTGGACGTGGTCCGCGACCGGCACGCGGCGGCGCGTGCGGGGCTGCCGCTGTCCGCCACGCAGCTCTCCCGGGGGGAACCCGTGCTTCCGACGGAGTACGCGAACGGGCCCTCGGGTAGCTAAAGGCGTGCCGTTGCCGTTTACCTTGCCCCTGTCCGTGTCGTCCCCCGTTCAATAGGCTCGGAGGTCCCACCCGGCCGGGCCCGTCCACCACCCGACCCCCTCATCGAAGGACACCGCCATGCGCCGCGCACTGATCGTCGTCGACGTGCAGAACGACTTCTGCGAGGGTGGCAGCCTCGCCGTGACCGGCGGGGCGGATGTGGCCGCCGCCATCACCGAGCTGATCGGCCAGGCCGGCTCCGCCGGCGGCTACCAGCACGTGGTGGCCACCCGCGACCACCACATCGCGCCCGGCGGCCACTTCGCCGACAACCCCGACTTCGTACGGTCCTGGCCCGCGCACTGTGTCGCCGGGACGGAGGGGGTCGGGTTCCACCCGAACTTCGCGCCCGCGGTGACCTCCGGGGCGATCGACGCGGTGTTCGACAAGGGGGCGTACTCGGCCGCCTACAGCGGGTTCGAGGGGGCGGACGAGAACGGGACGACGCTGGCGGAGTGGTTGCGGGAGCGGGAGGTCGAGGAGGTGGACGTGGTGGGCATCGCCACGGATCACTGTGTACGGGCCACCGCGCTGGATGCGGCGAAGGAGGGGTTCCGGGTCCAGGTGCTGCTCGGTCTCACGGCCGGGGTGGCCCGGGAGTCCACCGAGCGTGCGCTGGAGGAGCTTCGGGGCGCGGGGGTGGAGCTCTCCGGGGCACCGGTCGTGCGGTGAGGCCGTGCGCGGGTGGGCCGGGGGGTGGCTGCAGCTTGCGGCGCCGAGCCGGTGCCACCGCGCCCACCAGTGCCGCCCTGCGGCACGAATGCCCGCGGCCGGGCACCACGGTGGACCGGGGTTGGGCACCACGGTTTGCCTGCGGTCGGGCGCCACGGTTTGCCTGCGGTCGGGCGCCACGGTGGGCTGCGGTCGGGCGCCACGGTGAGCTGCGGTCGGGCGCCACGGTGGGCTGCGGTCGGGCACCACGGTGGGCTGCGGTCGGGCAGCGCCGCGCGGTGGGCCGGGGCTGGGCGCGGTGGCGTGGTCAGGCGCGGGTGGGGCGTCTGAGGAGGGCCTTGATCGGGTGCCAGAGTTCCACCGTGAGGGTGCCGGTCTCGGGGCTTGTGCGCCATATGAGGCCGTCGGGGTGGTGGAGAACCGCGGTGATCTCGTCCGGGGTCGGCGGGGCGGCGTTGCCGCGCAGGTAGATGGCCCTGAGGCCCAGGTTGCGCAGCCTGGTCAGGGCACGGGCGCGGTTGTGGGCGTGGACGAGGACGCGGACCCCGGCGGGTGCGCCGGCGGCGGGGCTGGGCAGGTTGAGCGCCACCACCACCGTGCCGTTCGGCAGCTTGCAGAAACCTCCTGCGGCCATGCGCTCATACCCCCGTGTCAGCCGGTGTCAATAAGAGAGTCACAGGGGGCACCTAAACACGGATCGGCGGTGACCCGCCAGGGGGTCACCGCCGATCACGCTCTGACCTGGGCAGACGCTATTTACCTGCCCGCAGGCCCGACCTCGAGCTCGATCGTCGAGCCGCTCTTGGCCTCCTTCAGGATCTTGATCTTCGTGTTGGTGTCAGTGATCTTGACACCGCCGCCCGGGTTCTCGGCGTCGTAGTAGGTGTGGGTGCGGTCGTTGAAGACCGGCACACCCTTCGACCCCGGGATCCACGTGGCCACGTCCGCCTTGTGCAGGGTCATGCCCTGGGTGCGGAACGTGCTGAAGGTCGCGTCGTAGGTCTGGATGCGGTTGCGCATCAGCGTGCCGTCGGACCACTTCATCGCGGTCGGGTGCGAGTCGACCGGGAGGACCAGACCGGTGCCCGGGTGCTGGCTGGTGTTGTTGTCCGCCTGGGAGGTGTCCCACTTCCAGATCAGCAGACCGTTCTGGTAGGCGAAGTGCTCCACCCAGTCCGGACGGGTCGTGAAGCCGAAGTTGTACGGGCCGACCTCGAGGGTCTTGTCGTACGACACGTACTGGCGGTTCTCGGCGATGTAGTACTGCGCGTAGTCCTTGGTGAAGGAAGCGCCCTTGCGGGTGAAGCCGGTGGCGGTCCAAGCGGCGTCGGCGCTCTCGGCGTTGTCCGAGAACAGGACGGCACCATCAGCGGTGACGGTGATCCGGTCGGCCGTGAAACCCTTCATCGCCAGACCGCCGTCGGTCTGGTAGCGGAAGCGCAGGTCGATCTTCTTGCCCGCGTAGGCGTCCAGGGAGTACGCCAGGTTCTTGTAACCGTCGACCGCGCCGTGCAGGGCGGGCTTGTCGCTGCCGTCGCGCGGGATCGGCTGTCCGTCGACCGTGCCGTCGATGGCGGTCCAGTTGGCGCCGCCGTCGGTGGACACCTCGGTGTAGAGGTAGTCGTAGTTGGACTCGATCTCGTACCAGCCGTCGAAGGTGAGCTCGGCGGCGGACTTGCCGGTCAGGTCGACCGAACGCGTCAGCGTGTTCTTGAGGTTGTCACCGCTGCCGCTCCACCACTGGGTCTGGCCCTCGGCCGGCGGGACGATCTCGGTGGTGACGGCCTTCTTCGGCAGCGTCACGACCAGCGCCTGCTTGTGCTTGGTGTTGTACTCGGCGACGCCCAGCTTGTGCCAGGAGTTGACGCCGGCCTTGGCCGTGTCGTAGTTCAGCCAGCCGAGCTGGAGCTTGTCCCAGGCGGTCATGTCGCCGGGCAGGTTGCCGATCTCCTTCTTCCCGGTGCCGAGCCAGGAACCGGAGGACATCAGCGTCCAGAAGCCGGTGGAGTTCTCGCCGCCTGCCGTGTCGTAGAGGTCCGGCAGACCGAGGTCGTGGCCGTACTCGTGGGCGAAGACGCCGAGTCCGCCGTTCTCCGGCTGGACGGTGTAGTCGCCGACCCAGATGCCGGTGGAGCCGATCTGCGCACCGCCGAGCTTGTTCTGCTCGGGTCCGGTGGCGCCGGCGTCGGTGCCGAAGGCGTACCAGCGGTGGGCCCAGATCGCGTCCTCGCCCTGGGCGCCGCCGCCCGCGGACTCGTCCTCACCGGCGTGCACGATCTGGAAGTGGTCGATGTAGCCGTCGGACTCGTTGAAGTCGCCGTCGCCGTCGAAGTCGTAGCGGTCCCACTCGTCGAAGCGGGCGACGTCCGCCTTGATCTGGGCGTCGGTGCGGCCGGCCGCCTTCTGCTGGGCGACATAGGCGTTCAGACCGTCGCTGACGACGTTCCACACGCTGGGGCAGTTGCTGTCGCCGCAGGCGTTGTTGCCGTAACGGGCCTCGTTGTAGGGGACCTTGACCCAGTCGGAGACTTCGCCCTCCACCGAGTAGCGGCCGGAGGACTGCTTCTCGTAGTAGGTCTTGACCGAGTCGACGCCCTTGCCGGAGCCGAAGTACAGGTCGTCGAAGTGCTGCTGGTCGTAGTCCTCCTGCCAGGCCGTGGAGTTGTCCGTCCTGCGGTCCGGCTTGGCGATCTGGTTGTGCAGCGGGCCCGGGGTGCCGCCGTAGCGGCTGTCGATCTCGTCCCCGAACTCGACCAGGATCGTGAAGATCTTGTCGGTCTTCTCGCGGCCGAGCTCGACGTACTTGGCGTCGCCCTTCTTGCTCTTCAGCTGGACGACCTTCGAACCATCGCGGTTCTTGACCGAGGCCTTACCGGATATGACCTGGTTGAGGGCTTCTTCGCGCTGGGCCTCCTGCGTCTTGGAGAGCGGCCCCTCGAGGTCGTGCTCGACGTGGTTGCGCTCGGCCGGGTCGTGCCGTTCCACGGCGCCGGGACGGTCGGCCTTGTCAGCCGTGTCGGCCTGGGCCACGGTGAACGCAGAGCATGTGGCGGTAACCGCCGCGAGCGCCACGCCTGTCGCGGCCGCTCTGAACGTCCAGGGTCTACTGGTCACTCGAGATCCCCTCCAGCGTCCGTACGCGCGGTCGAAGGAGGTTCCGTTGGTGGAAGATCCCGCGCGGACGTGATCAACGCGTGTAGTCAAGTGACGACATTTGACTAGAGGTTCGGCTAAAAAAACAGACCTTGACTTGCACAGTTCAACTGCACTATGCGGAGTCGTGGTTCGCTTTTCGGACACACCCGTGCGCATACGACAGGGCGCGTGCGACCGTCCAGCTGATGGACGTCATGAATCCGTGCGCCCCCTGTGCACCGACGCTGTCGGTTAGGTCACGCTTACCACCCGTTCCGCTCGGGCACGCTCGCGGTTAGAGTCGCTTGGCGGCACGCCCTTGAACCGGTGGAAAGCCAGGCCGACAGCCCCCGACTCCCGAGGACACGATGGCCATGCCCCGTCCTACTGTCGCTCAGCTCGCTTACGGTTCGTGCACCGTGGTCCTCTCGACCTTCGCCATGCTGTTGTTGTCCGGGACGAGTTCGGGTGTGGGCATCGCGGTGGTCGCCGTGTCGGCGCTCATCCTCGGACTGCTGGTGGCCATGACCGTCGCGCTCCCCGCGCCCCTGCGGCCCGCCGCGGCGGTGGCACGGCCCACGGCCCCGGAGCCGGTGCGGGCCACCGTCCCCTCCCCCGTCCGTGAGCCGGTGCGGGAGTCCGTCCGTGAGCCGGTACGGGAACGGGCGGCGTCCTGACCGCGGCCTTCCGCCCTTCTCGCGTCATCCGGTGCTGACCACCACGGTCCTGGCCGCCTTGTCGTGCAGCCCCTGCTTGTAGGGCCGGTCGAAGAAGCTCCAGCCACCCGAGACCGCGGTCCAGACGCAGGCGCAGCAGAAGGCGAACGGCAGCCAGAGCACGGCGGCGCGGGTCAGCGACGTCTGCACGGAGGGGTTCGAGCCGTCGGCGAGGTCGGCCACCCTCAGGCCCAGCCACTTCTTGCCCAGGGTCTGGCCGGAGCGGGCGGTCATGAAGGTGTCGTAGGCGATGTAGAGCACGGCGGCGATGACGGACTGCGTGAAGCCGTTGCCGACGTTGATGTCGTTGCCGTCGACGGTGTACTCGTTGACGCCGAACGGCCAGGTGAACAGGACGACGACGATCCCGATGAGGATCATGTCGATGACGCGGGCGAGCGTGCGCCTGCCGCTGTCGGCGAGCGGGGGCATGCCGGCGAGGGGATCGGAGGAGCCGGGGGCGCCTCCGTAGGGGCCGCCACCGCCGTACGGGCCGCCTCCCGGCGGGCCCTCACCGCCGTAGGGGCCGCCTCCTGAAGGCCCGCCACCGCCGTAGGGGCCGCCTCCCGAGGGGCCGCCGCCGTACGGGCCGCCTTCGCCGGGGCCCGAGCCAGGGGCGTCGTACGGGGAGCCGGACCCCGGGGCTCCGGGGCCGCCCGGCGGGGGGTGTTTCCTGAACGGGTCGTCGTCGTCCGGCGGCTGCTGACCGGAGCCGGGGGGCGGTTCGGTGGTCATGCACCCGAGTCGACCGCGAACCCCCCGGCCGCGCATCCGGCGAGCCGCCGTCCGGAGTACCGGCGGTGCGGGGCGCCGGCCCCGGAGATCAGCCGGCGACGAACGTGTGCGCGGCCTTGTCGTGCCAGCACTGCCGCCAGGGCTTGTCGAACAGGCACCACAGGACACCGACGACGCCGACAACCAGCAGCCCGGGGACGCTGTAGACCAGCCAGCGGCGCAGGGCCGCGCCGAAACCGGGGGCATCGTGGCTCTCGATGTCCCGTACGTCCAGTCCCAGCAGCTTCTTGCCCAGGGTGCGCCCCCACTTGACGGTGGGCAGCACCTCGTAGAGGACTCCGGCGACGAGGAGGACGGCGAGGACGATGCCGAGGTGGACCGAGGTGGTGCCGTCGAGCAGCCAGACCGTGACGGTCTCGCCGGACAGCCTGGCCGCTTCGATCTTCGCGTCGATGTGGTCCATGGCCCTGCCGCCGAGCGGTACGGCGGCCGCGGCGGTGACGGCGCCGAGCACGACGGTGTCCAACAGCCGGGCGGCCAGCCGCCTGCCGAGCGCGGCGGGGCGGGCCTCGGCCTGACGGCGGGCGGCGGCCTGGAACACGTCGTCGACCGGCGGCTTCCACGGCACGACCGGCGGCTCCTCGCCACCGGCGAGCCGGTGCACCTGCTGCGCCCAGGAGGACTGGCCACCGCCGGCGCCGCTCGTCAGGGGCGCGGAGCCCGCAGCCGCCGAGGCGGGGGCGGCGGAGGCCGGTGCGGCGGGAGCGGCCGGCACGGCGGGAGCGGCCGGCACGGCGGGAGCGGCGGGCCGCGCCGGGGAAGCGGTCTGCGGGGGCACGGCCGGGGCGGTGGCCTGCTGCGGTCCGGACGGCGCCGGGGCGGAGGCGGCGGCACGGGCGGACGCGGCCTTCCCTGCGCCGAAGCCGGGGCGTGCCGAGGAGGTCCCCCGCCCCTGGTTCTGCTCTCCCGTGCGCGGTGTGACGGCGCGGAAGGTCATCGTGCCCTCGTCCTCGGCACCGGCACCGGCATCGGCGGCCGGCTGCGGCTTCGCCACGGGCCTGCGGAACACGAAGGTGCCGCCGGCCGGGCCCGCGTCCGGGGTGTCCGGCTCCGCGGTCGCGGCCTCCGGTGCGGGCGGTGCGGCGGCGTGCGGCACGCGCGGGTCGGCGCCCCAGGAGACCTTGCGGTCCTGGTCGCCGCCGAAGCCGGACTGGCGGGAGCGGTCGGCGCCCCAGGCCGAGGCGGGTTCGGGCCGGCTGCCGTGCTGCACATCGGCCGGTGACGGAGACGCCGCGGAAGCAGGGGGCGGGAACGGTGACGGGGCCGCCGGCGCGTCCGCCGGGTCCTCGTCGAAGAAGTGGGGGCCGGTCTCCTCCACGGAGGGCCGGGCCGGTCCCGCGCCGGACGGCGCCGCGAGCGGCTCTCCGTCCTTGGGTGCCGGACGGCTCGTGCCCGGCACCCAGGAGGCGCCGTTCCAGTACCGGACATATCCCGGAATGGAAGGGTCCGGGTAGTACCCTTCGCGGGGCCTGTCGTCGCCGGGGGCCGGGGTTGGGGCACTCATTCCGTCGTCCCGTATCTGCTCGATGGGGTGGGTCGGGGGGAACCACATCTATCAGACGGGCGGGGCTCCGACGGCCTGTCCGGCCGGACCCCACCCCTTTCGGGCACCTTCGTGGTCAGAAGAGCTTGCCCGGGTTCAGAATGCCCAGCGGATCGAAGGCCTTCTTGACGGCTCGCTGCATCTCCAGGCCCACGGGGCCCAGTTCGCGCGCCAGCCACTCCTTCTTGAGCATGCCCACGCCGTGCTCGCCGGTGATGGTGCCGCCGAGTTCCAGACCGAGCGCCATGATCTCGTCGAAGGACTCCCGGGCCCGCCGCGACTCCTCCGGGTCGGTGGCGTCGAAGCAGACCGTCGGGTGGGTGTTGCCGTCGCCGGCGTGCGCAACGACGCCGATGGTGAGCCGGTACTTCTCGGAGATCCGCTCGACGCCGTCGATGAGCTCGCCGAGCCTCGAGCGGGGCACGCACACGTCGTCGATCATCGTGGTGCCCTTGACCGCTTCGAGCGCGACCAGGGACATCCGCCGCGCCTGGAGCAGCAGTTCGGACTCGGCGGTGTTGTCGGCCGGGACGACCCGGGTGGCGCCGGCGGCCTCGCACAGCGCGCCGACGGCGGCGAGGTCGGCGGCGGGGTCGGTGGTGTCGAAGGCGGCCAGCAGCAGCGCCTCGGTGGACTCCGGCAGGCCCATGCGGGACATGTCGTTGACGGCCTTGACCGTCGTACGGTCCATGAGTTCGAGGAGTGAGGGGACGTGGCCCCCTGCCATGACGCGGCACACGGCGTCGCAGGCGGCGGCGCCGGAGGAGAACTCGGCGGCCAGCACCAGCTGCTCGGGCGGCTTGGGCCGCAGGGCGAGGACCGCGCGGACGACGACGCCGAGGGAGCCCTCGGCGCCGACGAACAGGCGGGTGAGGTCGTATCCGGCGACACCCTTGGCGGTGCGGCGGCCGGTGGACATCAGGCGGCCGTCGGCGAGGACGACGTCCAGTCCGAGGACGTACTCGGCCGTCACGCCGTACTTGACGCAGCACAGCCCGCCCGACGCGGTGCCGATGTTGCCGCCGATGGTGCACGTCTCCCAGCTGGAGGGGTCCGGCGGGTAGGAGAGGCCGTGTTCGCCGACGGCACGGGAGAGCGCCGCGTTGACGACGCCGGGTTCGACGACGGCGATCCGGTCGACCGGGCTGATCTCCAGGATGCGGTCCATCTTCGTCAGGGAGAGCACGACGCAGCCGTCGGTGGCGTTGGCGGCGCCGGACAGGCCGGTGCGGGCGCCCTGCGGGACGACCGGGACGCGCAGCTCGGTGGCGGTGCGCATGATGTGCTGGACCTGTTCGACCGTGCGCGGCAGGACCACCGCCGCGGGGCTGCCGGCCGGGCAGAAGCTCGCCATGTCGTGGGCGTAGGAGGCCGTGATGCCGGGGTCGGTGAGGACCGCCTCCGCGGGCAGGCCGTCGAGCAGCCGGTCGACGAGCAGCCGGTCGACGAGAGGGCCGGCCGTCACCGTGTCTTCATCGCGTCGCGCTTCGATACGGCTCATGATCACAGCGTCGCACCCGGGGCCATCGGTGTGAACCCCGTGTACGGCAGCCGCGTCACGCCGGAGTGTGATCATCGTATGTTCAGGGTGGGGGACGCACAGTGTGCGTCATGGACGACAAGCCGTGTGTGCCCCGCCGGAGGGGTCGCCGCCGGGCGCTGCTCGCCTCGGTCGCCGGGTGTGCGGCGCTCGGCGGGGTTCTGGTGCTGCTGCCGTGGGACCGAGGGGCGCCGCTCGCGCCCACTCCCGAGGCGCGGGCGCTGGCCGCGGTCACCAGCGGGGTGCCGGCCGCGCTGCCGGACCTGGAGGCGCTGGCCGAGGAGCGGGAACGGCATCTGAAGCGGCACCCGAAGGACGCCGAGGCCTGGGCGGTGCTCGGGGCGGCACGGGTGGAGCAGGGGCTGCGGCTGGCGGATCCGGCGTACTGGCCGCGGGCCGAGAAGGCACTGCGCGCCTCGCTGATGGTGCGGCCGGAGAACAACGCCCCGGCGCTGCGAGGGCTCGCCGCGCTGGCGAACGCGCGGCGGGACTTCGCCGGGGCGCGCCGGTGGGGCGAGGCGGCGCGGAAGCTGGAGCCCAAGCGGTGGACGGCGTATCCGCCGCTGATCGAGGCGTCGGCGGGGCTCGGGGACGAGGAGGAGACGGCGAAGCTGCTGGAGAGGCTCACCGCGCTGCGCGACGGTCCCGCGGTGATGGCGCGGGCGGCGGCCGTGTACCGCAACCGGGGCTGGCGGGAGGACGCCGCGGCGAAGCTCGCCGACGCGGTGTCGGCCACCGGGGAGCCGGCCGAGCGGGCGGCGTACCTGGAACGGGCCGGGCAGCTCGCCTGGGAGCGGGGGGACCGGGAGGACGCGTTGCGGCACTTCCGGGAGGCGGTGCGGATCGACCCCGACCAGTGGGCGGCGCGGGCCGGACAGGGCAGGGCGCTGGCGTCACTGGGGCGGATGACGGAGGCGCTGAGCGCGTACCGGGCGGCGCTGGCGCAGTGTCCCCGGCCGGAGTACGCGCTGGAGCTGGGCGAGCTGTACGAGTCGCTGGGCCTGAAGCAGGCGGCGGGGGTGCAGTACGGGGTGGTGCGGGAGCGGGTGCGGGCGGCCGCGGCACACGGAGGTGACGAGGAACTGGTGCTGGGGCGGTTCGAGGCGGACCACGCGGATGCGGAACGTGCCGTGCGGCGGCTGAGGAAGGAGTGGGAGCGGCAGCCGTCGACGGAGGTGGCGGACGCGTTGGGGTGGGCGCTGCACCGGGCGGGCGAGCACGAGGAGGCTCTGCCCTTCGCCGTGCGGGCGACCGAGGGGACGAAGGGCGGGGGTGTGCGCAGTGCGCTGTACGCGTTCCACCGGGGGATGATCGAGCGCTCGCTGGAGCGGTACGGGGCGGCTCGGCGGCATCTGCGGGAGGCGTTGTGGATCAACCCGTGGTTCTCGCCGCTTCGGGTACCGCAGGCGAAGGCGGCGCTGGCCCGCCTGGGGGAACCATCCGTCCAAGCGGGGCCCGAGTCTTTCTAGAGGACGCCGCACGTGCCACCAAGGTCGCGACCAATGGAGGCCGCAGGCGCCGCCGGCGCGGCGCCCTCCGCTTGGACCTCGATGCCGGCCAGCACCGACCGCGCGAGAGACGGTGCTCGCCCTGAAGCGCCAGGAGCGGACGCGCGGCAATGCGCTGGCGCACTACGCGGAGTGGGTCGGGATATAGCAGATCGCGGACAAGGTCGTCGTCGGACGCGTCGTCGCAGTGATGAACCAGGACCGGCGTGGCCCCCGCCAGGACATAGTACGTGTGCAGTCAGCGGTCTACACCGCCCCCGGGGAATTCCAAGAATTCCGAATGCGTGTCAAGCGGCTTCGTCGTGCGGGGTGAGGCTGATGGCCAGGTCGGCGCCGAGAGCGTGAGCCAGGCGGCGCAGGAGGGGAAGCGTGGGCACGGTTCCGCCGCCTTCGAAGCGGGAGATCTGCGGCTGCTTCATCCCGCACCGCTCGGCCAGCTCGGCCTGGGACAGCCCGAGCTCGATGCGCCGGTCGTGGACGAGTTGCCCGAGCTCACGGGCGAGCACGGAAGGCGGGTCCTGCATGGTTCCTCCCCGCATCAGGCCGCTGGGGCGACGATGGTGACGGTGGGCTCGTCTCCGCCGGCGAGGTGCACGTCCACCGTGAGGTCCAGTGCGCGGGCCAGGCGCATGATGACCGCGATGGGCGGCAGCTCGGTGGCCGTCTCGATGCCTTCGATGTCATCGACGTCGACGTGCATGCGCTCGGCGAGGTCGGCCTCGCTCAGGCCCAGCTGCTCACGCCTGTTGTAGACGGCTTTGCCCAACGTCATGGCGAGGCCGGCCTCTTCGTAGACCCGGTCGTACTCGGGGTCAGCGTCCAGGTGTTCGCCCAGCAGCTGGCGGTGGCGACGGGTCCTCCATTCGCTGTGGTTCATCGGTTCTCCTTGAGGTTGCGGCTGTAGAGGTCGTGCTCGGCGGCGGCTTCATGCTGTGCCTCGCACAATCGCTGTGCGGCGTGGGCGCGGTCCACTTCGGCCTGCTCGCGCATCTTGGTCTTGCGGAACACGGTGAGCAGCACGACACGTCGGCCGGGCGCCAGCCAGTAGGTGATCCGCTGATGGGCATCGCCCAGGCGGAAGCGCAGCTCGCGGAGCTTGCCGCCCAGATGGCGGGAGTGCGGTTCGTCGAGCGTGGTGGGCTGCTCGGCGAGCAGGTCGGCGACGCGTTCGGCCTGCTTGTAGTGATGGGCGGGAATGTTCTCCAGCCACAGCCGCACCTCCGGCTCGATCTCGATCGAGTACCGCCCGCCGTCCATAGCGCCGATGATATATGGCACGGGGTGCGAGAGCGCGACTTCGTAGTTCAGGTCGTGTGCCGTTGCCGCGATCGCAGCCACTCCGGCGTCGCATGCCCCTATGGTCCCCCTCATCCTGATGCGGCGGTGGTGCCGCAAACCAGCGGCAACCGGCCTGGGCGGCGCGGGCTGGAGTACGCCTGTTGGTCAGGACCAGGTCCGACCTGGTGCGTAGCCGTCCTCCCGACGGGGAACGCGCAGGCCGGCCATCACATCGGTGACGGCGGGTGCGTCACCCGCCTGGCCTGCGGTGAGAACGAAACAAACGAAACTGCCTAGCCTCGGGCAGTCGTGCCGAGCACTCGCACTGCGCGGGCAGTCGTGCCGCAGGGCGGCACGACTGCCCGCAGCTACGGCTGCGTCGGCGGCGTTACAGGTTGCCGCGCTTTTCCTGTTCGCGCTCGATCGCCTCGAAGAGGGCCTTGAAGTTGCCCTTGCCGAAGCCCATGGAGCCGTGGCGTTCGATGAGTTCGAAGAAGACCGTCGGACGGTCCTGGACCGGCTTGGTGAAGATCTGCAGCAGGTACCCGTCCTCGTCCCGGTCGACGAGGATCTTCAGCTCGCGCAGCGTCTCCACCGGCACCCGCGTCTCGCCGGCCCACTCACCGAGGGTGTCGTAGTACGAGTCGGGGGTGTCCAGGAACCGCACACCGGACGCGCGCATCTGGCGGACCGTCTGCACGATGTCGTTGGTGTTCAGCGCGATGTGCTGCACGCCCGCGCCGCCGTAGAACTCCAGGTACTCGTCGATCTGGGACTTCTTCTTGGCGATGGCGGGCTCGTTGATCGGGAACTTGACCTTGAGCGTCCCGTCGGCGACCACCTTGGACATCAGCGCGCTGTACTCGGTGGCGATGTCGTCGCCCACGAACTCCTTCATGTTCGTGAAGCCCATGACCTTGTTGTAGAACTCGACCCACTCGTTCATCCGGCCGAGCTCGACGTTGCCGACGCAGTGGTCGATGGCCTGGAAGGAACGCTGGGCCGGAGGCTCGACGATCGGGTCGGCGGCGACGTAGCCCGGCAGGTAGGGGCCGTCGTAGCCGCCGCGCTCGACCAGCGTGTGGCGGGTCTTGCCGTACGTCGCGATCGCGGCCAGGACGACGGTGCCGTGCTCGTCCTTCAGCTCGTACGGCTCGGCGACGGAGCGGGCCCCGTGCTCGATGGCGTAGGCGTACGCGGCGCGCGCGTCCGGGACCTCGATGGCGAGGTCGACGACACCGTCGCCGTGCGCGGCCACGTGGTCGGAGAGGAAGGCGCCCCACTCGGTGGACTGCTTGATCACCGAGGTGAGGACGAAGCGGGCGGAGCCGCTCTGAAGGACGTAGGCGGCGGTCTCGCGGCTGCCGTTCTCCGGTCCGGAGTAGGCCACCAGCTTCATGCCGAAGGCGGTGGAGTAGTAGTGCGCCGCCTGCTTGGCGTTGCCCACGGCGAAGACGACCGCGTCCATTCCCTTGACCGGGAAGGGGTCGGCCTGCCGGGCGGTCGCTTCGGGAGTGCGGTGTGTGGTCTGCGTCATAGGGGCAGGGTGGGCCAGCCCTGCAAGGTGCGCAATAGTTCACCTGTCCACTGGGCAATGTGTTCAGTCGCCCGACGGCCGGTGCGGGCTTTCTGTACAGGATGACCAACACGATGAGCGTCAAGGAAGGGCCGGTATGGCGATCGATCATCTGGACGGGCGGATCATCCTGCTGCTGGCGCGGGAGCCGCGGATCGGGGTGCTGGAGATGTCCCGGCGGCTCGGGGTCGCGCGCGGCACCGTGCAGGCCCGGCTGGACCGGCTTCAGTCGAACGGAGTCATCCGCGGTTTCGGCCCCGAGGTGGATCCGGCGGCTCTCGGCTACCCGGTCACGGCGTTCGCCACGCTGCAGATCCGGCAGGGTCAAGGCGCCGATGTGCGGGCCCACTTGGCGAGTGTCCCGGAGGTGCTGGAGCTGCACACCACGACCGGTACCGGGGACATGATGTGCCGGCTGGTGGCACGCTCCAACGCCGATCTCCAGCGGGTGATCGACCGCGTCGTCGGTTTTGATGGCATCGTCCGGGCCTCCACGGCGATCGTCATGGAGAACCCCGTTCCGCTGCGGATCATCCCGCTGGTGGAGCAGGCCGCGCTCGGCGAGTGACCGACCTGGCCGAGCTGGGGTGAGCTGCGTGAACTTCTGGGAGTACCTGGGGAGCCGGCATCAGCAACTGCTCATCGACGCCTACCAGCACGCGAGCGTCGTCTTCCAGTGCATGGTGGTGGCGACCGTGCTCGGTGTGGTGATCGGGGTGGTCACCTATCGCAGTGAGTGGGCGGGCAACCTCGCCACGACCGCCACCGCGACCCTCCTGACCATTCCCGCCCTGGCCATGATCGGTCTGCTGATCCCCGTCGTGGGGCTCGGGGTGCCGCCGACGGTGATCGCTCTGACCCTGTACGGACTGCTGCCGATCGTGCGGAACGCGATCGTGGGCCTGCGCGGGGTCGATCCGTCGCTGGTGGACGCGGCCCAGGGCATCGGCATGTCGCGGCTGACCCGGCTGACACGGGTGGAGCTGCCGCTGGCCTGGCCACCCATCCTGACCGGCATCCGGGTCTCCACCCAGATGCTGATGGGCATCGCGGCCATCGCCGCCTACGCCTCCGGTCCGGGCCTCGGCAACCTGATCTTCCGGGGGATCGCCTCCCTGGGCAGCTCCAACGCGCTGAACCAGGTGCTGGCGGGCACCCTCGGGATCATCGTCCTCGCCCTGCTGTTCGACGCCGCGTACGTCCTGATCGGGCGGCTGACCATTCCCAGGGGGATCCGTGCCTGATCCGACCGCTCCTGAGAGGGCCGGGGCGGGATCCCGGTCGGTCGGGGCGACCATCGAGCTGGAGGGCCTGACCAAGCGGTACCCGGGCAGCGCGCTGCCCGCCGTCGACAACGTCAGCATGGACGTGAGGGAGGGCGAGACGGTCATCCTCGTCGGCCCGTCGGGCTGCGGGAAGTCCACCCTCCTGAAGATGATCAATCGGTTGATCGAGCCGACGGGCGGCCGGATCCGTATCGGCGGCGAGGACGTCACCGACATGGACCCGGTGCGACTGCGCCGCAAGATCGGGTACGCGATCCAGGCGAGCGGGCTGTTCCCGCACATGACGGTGGCGCAGAACATCGCCCTGGTGCCGAGGATGCTGCGCTGGCCGGCGGCCCGGGTGCGGGCGCGGGTGGAGGAGATGCTGGACCTGGTCGGTCTGGACCCGGGCGAGTTCCACGGCCGCTACCCGCGTCAGCTGTCCGGCGGCCAGCAGCAGCGGGTGGGCGTGGCACGGGCACTGGCGGCGGACCCGCCGGTGCTGCTGATGGACGAGCCGTTCGGGGCGGTGGACCCGATCACCCGGGACCATCTCCAGGACGAGCTGATCCGGCTCCAGCGGGAGCTGCACAAGACGATCGTCTTCGTCACCCACGACTTCGACGAGGCCATCAAGATCGGCGACCGGATCGCGGTGCTGCGCGAACGCTCCCACATCGCCCAGTTCGACACCCCCGAGGCGATCCTCACCAACCCCGCCGACGACTTCGTGTCCGGCTTCGTCGGCGCGGGGGCAGCGCTGAAGCGGCTCAACCTGACCCGGGTGCGGGACGTGGGGATCACCGAGTACCCGACGGTGAGCGTCGACGACCCGCTCCAGGAGATCTTCACCAGGCTCCGCTCCGGCGGCACCAACGAGGTGCTGGTGCTCGACAGGCGGGGCCGCCCCTACAAGTGGCTGCGGCGCGGCGACATGATGCGCGCCAAGGGGTCGCTGGCCCGCGCGGGCGCGCTGGTGCACGACACGGTGACCCGGGACGCGACCCTGCGGGACGCGCTGGAGGCGGTGCTCACCGACAACACCGGCCGGGTTCCGGTCACCGGCCGGCGCGGCGCGTACGAGGGCGTCGTAGACGTGGAGACGCTGATGAACTCCGTACACGAACTGCTGGAGGCGGACCGGCTGGAGGCGAGGGAGGCGCAGGCCGGCCTGCAGGAGCAGCGGGCCTCGCAGACGCACGCCGAGCAGGAGGGCTTCGGAGGGGCGGCGAAGGCGTGAGTACCTCTTCCGGGCGGCGGCCCGAGGGTGAGCACGAGGTGAAGGGGCTGGCCTTCCGGGACGAGGGCGGCGGAGCGTCCGACCGGGCGGAGGCCGCTCCCCCGCCCACGGCCGCGCGACGGCCCCGGGTGACCTGGCAGAAGCTGACGTTCCTGCCGGCGGTGCTGATCGTCGTACTGCTCGCGACCTGGCTGTGGTTCGAGCAGGCGGACCTGGACGCGCTCACCCGGAACGCGCTGTCGGACGGACAGGTCAGCAAGGCGCTGTGGCAGCACATCGAGCTCACCGCGATCTCCACGTTCTTCGTGCTGATCATCGCGATCCCGCTGGGCATCCTGCTGACCCGGCCGATGTTCCGCAGGGCCGCCCCGGCCGCGATGGCGTTCGCCAACATGGGCCAGGCCACCCCGGCGATCGGTCTGCTGGCGCTGCTGGTCATCTGGCTGGGCATCGGCCGCAAAGCCGCCCTGATCGGCATCATCGCCTACGCCGTCCTGCCGGTGCTGGCCAACACCATCGCCGGTCTGAAGGCCAACGACCCGACGCTGCTGGAGGCGGCGCGCGGCATCGGCATGTCTCCGCTGGGCGTGCTCACCCGGGTGGAACTGCCGCTGGCGGTGCCGCTCATCCTCGCGGGGGTGCGTACGGCGCTCGTCCTGAACGTCGGCACGGCGACGCTGGCGACCTTCGGGGGCGGCGGCGGGCTGGGCGTGCTGATCACCACCGGGATCACCAGTCAGCGCATGCCGGTGCTGATGGTGGGCTCCGTCCTCACCGTCGCCCTCGCCCTGCTGGTGGACTGGCTGGCCTCGCTGGCGGAACTCCTGCTGCGGCCGCGAGGACTGGGGGCGGGGCCATGAGACGTGTCTGGCTGTTCGTGGCCGGGGCCCTGCTGGCGGCGGCCTCGGGTTGTGGCCTGACCAGTGGCTCCCCCATGGTCGACGACGTGGAACCCGGCTCGGTCGGCAGGGGCAAGCCGCTGGAGGGCGCGACGCTCACCGTCACCTCCAAGGAGTTCACCGAGCAGCTGATCCTCGGGGCGATCATGGGCATCGCCTTCCAGGCGGCCGGCGCGGAGGTCGTCGACCGGACCGGTATCCAGGGGTCGGTCGGCTCGCGGGAGGCGGTCGTCAGCGGGGAGGCGGACGCCGGGTTCGAGTACACGGGCACGGCGTGGATCACGTACCAGGGCAACAGCAAGCCGATCCCCGATCCGCGCGAGCAGTGGCTGGCGGTGCGGGACGCGGACGTGAAGAACGGGGTGACCTGGCTGGAGCCGTCCGAGCTGAACAACACCTACGCCCTCGCCATGAACCAGGCGAACTTCGAGAGGTACCGCACCCGGACCCTCTCCGACGTGGCCGCGCTGGCGAAGTCCGACCCGGGTGCGGTGACGCTGTGCGTGGAGGGAGAGTTCGCCAACCGCGCGGACGGGCTGCCGGGCATGGAGAAGGCGTACGGCATGAGCCTCCCGGCGGGCGACGTCACGCAGATGGACACCGGGATCATCTACACCCAGGCGGCCAAGGGCACCTGCACCTACGGCGAGGTCTTCACCACCGACGGGCGCATCAAGTCCATGAACCTGGTGGTGATGGAGGACGACAGGAAGTTCTTCCCCAACTACAACGCGGCGCCGACGGTCAACTCCGGCACCTTCGAGGAGTGGCCCGCCATCGCCGAGGTCCTCGCCCCGGTCACGGAGAAGCTGGACAACAACGTGGCACAGACGCTGAACGCGAAGGTGGACGTCGACGGGGAGGACCCGCACCAGGTGGCGCTGGACTGGATGGTGGAGGAAGGGTTCGTCAGGGAGAACTAGGGGCCCTAGCAGCTGGGGACCCTGCCGGTGCCCTTCTCCAGGTTGACCAGCGCTTCCACGGCGCCCTTGAGGGTGGTGACCGGGATCAGGCGCAGGCCCTCGGGGAGTTCGGCCTGCGCGTCGGCGCACTCGGCCCCGGGAACCAGGAAGACGGTGGCGCCGTCGCGCTTGGCCGCCTGTGTCTTCAGGGGGACGCCGCCGACCGCGCCGACCGTGCCGTCCTCGTCGATCGTGCCCGTACCGGCGATGACCCGGCCGCCGGTGAGGTCGCCGCCGCTGCCGTCGCCGTCCAGCTTGTCGACGATGCCGAGGGAGAACAGCAGGCCCGCGCTGGGGCCGCCGACGTCGGCGAGCCTCAGACTGACGTCGATGCCGTCGTCCTCGCGGTTCAGGTGATTCAGCGCGGCCCGGGTCGCCTCGTCCTGGGACGTCTTCATCTGCTTCCGGTTGTACTGCTCGATCTCCTTGACGCTGTCGCCGCTGGGGTAGACGGCGTCGCGGGGCATGACCGCCTGGTCGGTGCTGAACCAGCTGTCGATCACTTCCGGGAGGCCGACGCGGGTGTCCGGGGAGGTCGCCTCGATGGTCGTCATCCGCAGCTGCCCGCTGGTCTCCCGTACGGGTGCTCCGGAGATCGTGATGACCGGCGTCCCCTTGTTTGCGCCGAGCACGTCCGCGGTCAGGCCGGGCTGTGCGACGGAGAAGGGCAGCGGCGCGAAGGCGGCGGTGGCCAGCAGGGCCGCTACGGGCACCGCCAGGGCGGCGAGAGCTTGGGGACGCGTGAGGCGGGAGAGCACGGGGGTCAATCTAACGTGCCGCCGCCGCGGGCAGTCGCGCCGCCCGACGTGCCGTCGCCGTCACGTCAGCGCAGCGCCTCCGCGACCTCGCGGGCCGCGTCCATCACCCGTGCGCCCACCCGCTCGGGCACGACCTCCGCCAGCATGACGACCCCCACGCTGCCCTCGACCCCCGTCACTCCCAGCAGGGGCGCGGCCGCCCCGCACGCGCCGGCCTCCAGCTCGCCGTGCGTCAGCGTGTATCCGGGCTCGTCGGCGGACTGCTGCCGGGCGGAGAGGATGGCCTTCCCGGCGGCCCCCCGTTCCAGCGGATGCCGGAACCCGGCCCGGTACGCCACGTGGTAGTCCGTCCAGGACGGCTCCACCACGGCCACGGCCAACGCCTCCGCCCCGTCCACCAGCGTCAGATGCGCGGTCGCGCCGATGTCCTCCGCCAGCGACCGCAGCGCCGGCATCGCGGCCTCCCGTACCAGTGGATGCACCTGCCGCCCGAGCCGGAGCACACCGAGCCCGACCCGGGCCCGTCCGCCCAGGTCACGGCGTACCAGGGCATGCTGCTCGAGCGTGGCGAGCAACCGGTAGACAACGGTCCGGTTCACGCCCAGTTTGTGCGACAGCTCCGTGACGGTCAGCCCGTGATCCGTGTCGGCGAGCAGCTTGAGGACCCGTAGTCCCCTGTCGAGCGTCTGAGAGGTCTCCGCGGTCACGACGCCCACTCCTTAGTGGTGAGGTCGACGGCCCCTCGCGGCAGATGCGTCACCGAGTCCCGTCGGTCACGCGCTTCAGAGGCCGCCGATCGGCCTGCGGCCCGGCAGTGTCCCGGGCACGGTCGCTTCACGGCTGCGCTCCGCGGCGGCGCTGCCACGGGGCGTGTGCGTAGCGGGGACAGTAGCGAGCCGGTTCGGTGAGCGGAAGTCTCCGTCCAGAATCCGGGCACTCTCAGCGGGAAGTGGTTCCGTTTGTCCTCATACGTACACAGGGTGTCATCGCATGCGCGTGGCCCACTCCTGCACCTTTTCGATCCGCTGGCGCAGCTGTCCCGCCGTGGCCTCGGCCGAGGGCGGGCCGCCGCAGACGCGGCGCAGTTCGGTGTGGATGACGCCGTGCGGCTTGCCGCTCTGGTGGACGTACGCGCCGACCAGGTTGTTGAGCCGCTTGCGCAGCTCCATCATCTCCTTGTGGGAGACCACCGGGCGCCGCTCGGCGGGCATTTCGAGCAGGTCCGCCTCCTCGGCCGGCTTCTTGCGGCTGTGCGCGATCTGCCGGGCCTGCCGCTTCTGCAGCAGCAGCTGCACCTGGTCGGGCTCGAGGAGCCCCGGGATGCCGAGGTAGTCCTGCTCCTCCTCGCTGCCGGGGTGGGCCTGCATGCCGAACTCGGCGCCGTTGTACATCACCCGGTCGAAGACGGCGTCGGACTCCAGCGCCTCGAAGGGCAGCATGTCCTGCTCGCCGGTGTCCTCGTCCTGCTCCCGGTTCGCCTCCTCCATCTCCTTCTCGGACTCGGCGTACGGGTCCTCCTCGCCGTCCTTCTTGGGCTTGTCGAGGACGTGGTCGCGTTCGCGCTCCATCTCGTTCGCGAAGCCGAGCAGGTCCGGGATGGTCGGCAGGAACACGGACGCGGTCTCGCCGCGCCGCCGGGACCGTACGAAACGGCCGACGGCCTGGGCGAAGAACAGCGGGGTGGAGATGGTGGTGGCGTACACGCCGACCGCGAGGCGCGGGACGTCGACGCCCTCGGACACCATGCGGACGGCGACCATCCAGCGGTCGGTGTTCTGGCTGAACGCGTCGATGTTCTTCGACGCGCCGGTGTCGTCGGACAGCACGACGGTGGCCTTGTCGCCGGTGATCTCGCGGATCAGCTTGGCGTAGGCCCGCGCGGAGTCCTGGTCGGCGGCGATGACGAGGGCGCCGGCGTCCGGGATGGCCTTCCTGACCTCGGTGAGCCGCTGGTCGGCGGCGCGCAGCACGGCCGGCATCCACTCGCCGCGCGGGTCGAGCGCGGTGCGCCAGGCCTGGCTGACGGCGTCCTTGGTCATGGGTTCGCCGAGGCGGGCGGCGATCTCGTCCCCGGCCTTGGTGCGCCAGCGCATGTTGCCGCTGTACGACATGAAGATGACGGGGCGGACGACGTTGTCGGCGAGGGCGGAGCCGTATCCGTAGGTGTAGTCGGCGGACGACCGCCGGATCCCGTCGTCGCCCTCCTCGTACGCCACGAACGGGATGGGGTTGGTGTCGGAGCGGAACGGCGTACCGGTGAGCGCGAGCCGCCGGGTCGCCGGTTCGAACGCCTCCAGACAGGCCTCGCCCCAGGACTTGGAGTCACCGGCGTGGTGGATCTCGTCGAGGATGACGAGGGTCTTGCGCTGCTCGACCCGGTTGCGGTGCAGCATGGGCCGCACGCCGACACCGGCGTACGTGATGGCGATCCCGTCGTAGTCCTTGCCGAGCGGGCCCGCGCTGTACTCGGGGTCGAGCTTGATGCCTATCCGTGCGGCGGCCTCGGCCCACTGCTTCTTCAGGTGCTCGGTGGGCGCGACGACGGTGACCTGCTGCACGACGTGGTGGTGCAGCAGCCAGGAGGCCAGCGTCAGCGCGAAGGTCGTCTTGCCGGCGCCGGGCGTGGCCACCGCCAGGAAGTCCCGGGGCTGGGCCTGTAGGTACTTGTCCATCGCCCGCTGCTGCCAGGCGCGCAGCTTCCCGGCGGTGCCCCAGGGGGCACGTCCGGGGAAGGCCGGGGACAGGTGGTGCGAGTGGGACGCGGTGCCGGCGGTGGTAGTCACGATCTCCGTCGGGGTGGTTCGGGCGGCGGCGCATCTGCGCGGGACGACCGGGCCACCCTACCGATGGCCCGGTCGTGTCGACGCCGGTACGCGACCGGGAGACCCCGGGATGGGACTCAGGTCACATCGCCCTGCTCGGCCAAGTCCCTCAGCGCTTCGGAGATCGCTTTGACCTCGTCCAGGCTACTGGTCGCCACACCGATGACCAGGCGTTCGGCCGCATCGATGTCGGGGCGCAGTTGCACCTCGTTCATCGCCAGGAAGACGACACAGGACACCCATGCCGTGCGCTTGTTCCCGTCGACGAAAGGATGATTGATGACCAGGGACTGCAGGAGTGCTGCCGCCTTGTCGAACAGGTCGGCATAGGCCTCCTGACCGAACATGGACGCCGAAGGCCGATGGACGGCCGACTCCAGCAGCCCCGCGTCGCGCACGGCGATCTGCTGGTCGTCGACGGCGTCCTCGGCAATGGCCAGGACGTCCTCGGCCGTGAGGTAGACGTACGTCACTTCAGCCGCTCCAGCAGTTCGGCCCACTTGGCGGTCTGCTCCTTGGCGGCCTTGCGCACCAGCGCCTGGTGCGCGGTCCGCGCCAGATAGTCGTCCACAGCCCGCAGCAGTATCGCGTGCATGCTGACCCCCTCCTCCTCGGCGCGCAGCTTGAGAGCTTCCGTCTGGTCGTCGCGAAGACGCAGGTTCATGGCCATACCAAAACGGTACCACCACGTGACACCAAAGTGGTACTACTTGATGGCTCGCACCCGCGTAGCCACCCACACCCCCACCAGCGCCACCGCCGACATCGGCAGGAACACGGCGACGAAGGCGGCCGGGTGGGAGCCGGAGGCCTCCGTCGCCGCGTGGCTGACCGTGCCGCCGCCGAGGGCCGCGAAGGCGGCACCGCCCGCGGCGAGGAGGATGACGTTGGAGAGGCCGTCGGAGATCTGGAGGGCGGCGGAGTTGGAGCCGGCCTCCTTGGGGGCGGAGAGCTGGAGCAGCAGGACGCTGGTGGAGGAGATCACCAGGCCCATGCCGAAGCAGCCGAAGGCCCAGGCGACCGCCAGCGTCCAGGCCGGCACCGCCTCGATGAGTACGGTCGGGGCCGCCGCGATGGTCGCCGCCACCAGGAGCATGCCGAGGGCCATCAGACGTTCCCGGTGCTGTTCGAGCCGGGGCCGGGACTGCACCCAGGACCCCAGCGCCCAGGTGCCGCCGCCCGCCGCGAGCGAGAAGCCGGCCAGCGTCGGGCTGAGTCCCCGCTGGGTGACCAGCATCAGCGGGACGAAGGACTCCGCCGCGATGAAGGAGCCGGCGGCGACTCCGCGCAGGAGGACCACCGAGGGCAGGCCGCGGGCCGCCCGGTAGGTGCCGCGCGGCAGGAGGCCCAGCACCGCGGGGACGAGCAGGGCGACGCCCAGCGCGCCCGGAAGGAGTGAGATCCAGCGCAGGTCCTGGGCGGCGTACTGGAGGAAACCGGCGCCGAAGGAGATCGCGAGGGCCAGCCGGATGCGGCGGCCGTCGGGGGAGGCCGGGGCGTCCGTGCCGTCGTCCACCGGGCCGGAGGCCAGGCGCCGTATCTGCGGCAGCGCGAGGGCCAGCGGGAAGACCACGAGGGCCGGTATGCCGAGGAACACCCAGCGCCAGCCGATGTGCTCCGTCACCGCGCCGGAGGCGAGCGGTCCGACGATCGACGGCACCACCCAGCTCGCCGCGAACGCCGCCATGATCGCCGGACGCAGCCGTTCCGGGTAGGCCCGTCCGACGATGACGTACAGCGCGACGATCACCAGCCCGCCGCCGAGCCCCTGCACCGCCCGCCCCAGGATGAACAGCCACATCGCGCCCGCCGTCCCGGCGAGCAGCAGACCGGCCGCGAAGGAGGCGATGCCCCAGGCCAGCGGGCCCAGCGGGCCGCGCCGGTCGGACCACTGGCCGGACAGCACCATGCCGAACAGGCTGGTGGTGAAGTACCCCGAGAACGCGAACGCGTACAGCGACACCCCGTTCAGCTCCCGCGCCGCGACCGGCATCGCCGTGCCGACCGCCGTCGCCTCGAAGGCGATCAGCAGCACCACGGAGACGATCCCGATGCTCAGCGCACGGTAGGGGCGGCTCAGCACGGTGTCGTCGAGGGCGGCGAGGGCCGGGGGCGGGGCGTCTGCGGGCTCGGCGACATCGGTGTCGCGCGGGTTCGGGGCGGTCATGAACGCCAGAGTAAGGTCCGCTGCACGGTTTGACCCCTGTCGGGGGTCGTGATCGGCACCGGGACCTTGGTCGTAGGACCGGGCCCGCCCGTTCGTGAACGGCGTATGGCAGTTCCGTTGCGGCGCCCGGCTTTTCCTTGAGTGCCGCCTGCCGGCCGACTTACGGTCGGTGCAGCGGTTCGGAACGGCGGGGCAGCGCACGGCGCTTCGCCACCGACACGGCCGTGTGCCCGAGTGGCCCAGGGACTCGCCTGCAAAGCGAGGCACGCGGGTTCGAATCCCGCCACGGCCTCCGTACAGGGCGGGGTGTTGTCTACAGCACCCCGCCCGCCTCGTCCTGGAAGAGTTCCGTCCAGTAGTGCCAGTCCGCGTCGGCGGTGGTGCCCGTCGGGTCGATCGAGGACAGGACCTGGATCATCGTCAGCGCCAGCTGGTCGTAGGTGTCGCTGGTCAGGGCGTGGCCCGACGCCTCGTCGAGGGAGCGCTCGCGGTGGAGCAGCCAGAGGGTGAAGGCGAGCGTGGAGATGTCCGTGTTCAGCGGGCGGAGCACGGCGTCCGGTTCGTTCCAGCTGAGGACCGCGCCCGTGGTTCCGTCGATCACGAGGCTGTGGTCGTCGACCAGGTAGCCGAGGCGTATCAGGCGCTCGATGCGGGCGGGGGGAAGGTCGGTGAGGAGTTCGCCCCGGCAGTCGTCCGCGTAGTACTCCGCGAGGGTCCGCAGCGGCGGGTCCGTGTCCAGGGAGAAGAGGAAGCCGTCCTCCGGCAGGCCCGTCTCGCGCAGGAAGCGGCGGGTCGGCTCGTGCGTGAGCGTCGACGGGAAGTCGACCTCCTCGAAGCGGACCACTCCGCCCCGGCCGAACTCCTCGTCCAGCAGACGGAGGGGAAGGTCCAGGGCCAGTCCCGAGGCCGTGCCGGGTCCCGCCACCAGGGCCAGCGGTCTGATCAGCGCGGCCATCCGCCAGAACGGGGCGGGCTCGCCGTCCGTGTCCTCCTCGAAGACCGCCAGCAGCTGCCGGGAGGCCTCCGCGACCGCCTTGGTCCCGTACCGGCCCGCGTAGTCGGCGAACTGGCCGCGCAACCCCGCCAGTTCGTCCGTCGCCGCGGCGAACCGCACCAGCGTCGGCAGGGACGGGGCGAGCGGGCGGCGGTCCATCAGGTCGGGGTAGTCGTGCCACAAATACGTCGTGGACACCTCGCCGGTCGCTCCGTCGAGCAGTACCGATTCCGTCTCCAGGCCCTGCGGGCCCAGCATTCCGCCGATGACCAGTTGGTCCCGCAGCTCCGCGGAGAGCCGCTCGACGGGGACTCCCGTCGAGTCGGCCACCGTGTGCGGGCCGCCCGGCCGCGCCAGCTCCGCGAAGCTGAACAGGCCACCGTCCGAGGGCAGTCCGGGCCCGGTCAGCCAGCGGCGCGTGGACGCGTGCGTGATGAGGGGATCGAGGTCGGCGTCGGAAAGCGTGATCGTTGTTGTGACGACGGTGTCGGTCGTGCTCATGATTCCCCCGCGATACGTGTGCTCGGTCCCGGGTCCGCGAACATCCCGCCCCGGGCAGGACGGCGGAAGCCCTTCCGGGCCCGGCAGCCGTCCCCCACTGACCGGAACACTACGCGCCACCACTGACAACGCCCCCGGACCGAGGGCGCGACGGACCCAACGCCCATCACTTCTTCAGACGCGTCAGCAACCGCTTGCGTTGCCTTTCCCCCGGGAAACCGTGGGAATCCGTCCGGAACGGCCGCTCAGCCCCCGGTGACCACCGCGGCCTGCGGGCGGATCGGCAGCCGGTTCACCGGGCGGCCCGTGGCGGCCCGGACGGCGGAGGCGATGGCCGCCGGCGAGGTCACCACCGGCACCGCGCTGACGGCCTTCGCGCCGAACGGCGCGACCACGTCCCGCTCCTCGACCAGCTTCACGATGTGGATGTCCGGCGCGTCCAGCGCGGTCGGGAGCGCGTAGCCGGTGAGGTCGGGGTGGCGGATCAGGCCGCGCGGTGTGCGCAGGTTCTCGGTGAGCGCGGCGCCCAGGCCCTGGGTCACGCCCGCCTCGATCCGGGCGGCCAGCTGCGCCGGGTTCAGCACCCGGCCCACGTCCTGGGCGACCGCCAGTTCGACGACCCGGACCGAGCCGAGCTCGATGTCGACGTCGACCACCGCGCGGATCGCGCAGAACGACATGCCGACGAAGGCGTCGCCCTGGCCGGACTCGTCCAGCGGTTCCGTCGGATGCGGGCGGCACTGGGCGGTGGCCCACAGTTCCTTGCCGTCCAGCGCCTCCGTCACGGTCGTGGACAGCACACCGTCGTACGAGGTGATCTTGCCGTCGGTGATCTGGAGCAGCTCGGTGGACATGCCGAACTTGTGTGCGAGCGGCTGGAGGAGCTGGGTGCGGACCATCTTCGCCGCACGTTCCACCGCGCCGCCCGACACCCAGGTGTGCCGGCCGCGGCAGCCGGGGCCGGCCGGGGGCTGGTCGGTGTCGACGGGCGCCACGTGCACCTCGTCGACGCCAAGGGTCTCCTGGACGATCTGCCGGGCCAGGGTGGAGAAGCCCTGGCCGGTCTCCACGGCCGCGCACAGCACGGTCGCCACGCCGCCCTGGACCCGCACGGTGGCCGTGGACACCTCGTCGGCGCCCTCCGCGCCGAGCATGTGCACCATGCCCAGTCCGTAGCCGACGCCCCGGCGCACCGCGCCCGGTTCGCCCGCGCCCTCGGGGCCGCCGGGCAGCAGCCACTCGTCCTCGGGGGTGTCCTTGGGCAGCGGCGGCAGCGGGAAGTCCCGTACCGCCTGGAGGAGTTCGGCGACCGGGGCCGGGCAGGTCACGGTCTGCCCGGTGGGCAGGACATCGCCGGTGGCCATGACGTTGCGCAGGCGCAGTTCCGCCGGGTCGACGCCGAGCTTCTTGGCCAGCTTGTCCATCTGCGCCTCGTAGGCGGCGCACACCTGGAGGGCGCCCTCACCGCGCACATGGCCGGAGGGCGGGTTGTTGGTGCGTACGGCCCAGCCCTCGATGAAGGCGTTCGGGACGACGTACGGGCCGCAGGCGAAGGCGACGGCGGCGGCCAGGGCGTCGGAGGAGGTGTCGGCGTACGCACCCGCGTCGAGCAGGATCTGCGCCTCGACCTTGACCAGCCTGCCCTCGGCGTCGGCGTGGTGGCGGTAGCGCAGCAGGGTGGGGTGGCGGTGGGTGTGGCCGA
Source organism: Streptomyces sp. NPDC031365 (assembly GCF_055569765.1). NCBI lineage: Bacteria > Bacillati > Actinomycetota > Actinomycetes > Kitasatosporales > Streptomycetaceae > Streptomyces > Streptomyces sp. NPDC031365. Next base: position 113,637 of record NZ_JBVIIM010000023.1, read on the forward strand.
GGAAGGACTCCTCGCGCGTGGCGGTGAGTTTCACCGGGCAGCCGGTCTTCAGCGCGAGCAGGCCGAGGGGAAGCTGGAAGCTCTGGTCCTCACGGTCCGCGGTCGCGCCGGGCACCCCGGTGACGACGATCTTCACCCGATCGGGATCCAGGCCGAACGCGGCGGCGGCCGTGTCCCGGTCGCCGTGCGGGTCGGTGGACGCCAGGTACAGCTCGACGCCGCCGTCCGGGCGGGGCACGGCGAGACCGGCCTCGGCCCCTATGGGGGCGGGGTCCTGGCGGCCGATGCGGTACAGGCCCTCGACGACGATGTCGCCGGCCGCGTCGGGGTCGCCGTGGCGCAGCGGGATGTGGCGGATCAGATTGCCGTCGGGATGCAGCGGTTCGGCCTCGAACGCCTGCTCGGGGTCGGTCACCGGGTCGAGCACCTCGTACTCGACGATGACGGCCGCGGCGGCCATCCGCGCGGTGTCGGGGTGGTCGGCGGCGACGGCGGCCAGGGGCTCACCGTGGTGGCGTACGACCTCGGAGGCGAAGACCGGACGGTCGGCCGTGCCCCGGCCGAGCACCGGGGTGCCGGGGACGTCCTCGTGCGTGACCACCGCGCGGACGCCGGGCATCTCACGCGCGTGGGTGGTGTCGATGGACACGATGCGCGCGTGCGGGTGCGGCGAGCGCAGCACGGCCGCCCACAGCAGGCCCTCGGCCCACAGGTCGGCGGCGTACGGGAAGGTGCCCTCGGTCTTGGCGTGGGCGTCGGCGGCCGGGAGGGAGACTCCGAGTCCGTGCGGGACCGGCTCCGGCTCGGGGTGGGTCTCGGCGGCCTGTGCGGTGGCTGCTTCGTTGGTCACACCTGGCCTCCGTCCTGGCCGTGGGGCTCGTCATGGGGGTGCTCGGGCTGCTCGTGGGGTGCGGGGCCGCCGAACGCCGAGAGGTTGACGCCGCCGGCGCCGGGGCCCGCCTGGTGCGGGATGCGGGGCGTGTCCGGCGCGCCGTCGGAGTCGTCCTCGGCCGCGGAGTGCGCCTTGCGTTCGGCGACGACCTCCTTGACCGCGTCGACCACGCCCCGGTAGCCGGAGCAGCGGCACAGGTTGCCGCACAGGGCCTGGCGGGTCTCCAGTTCGGTGGGCGCCGGGTTGCCCTCCAGGAGGTCGTGCACGGTCATCGCCATGCCCGGTACGCAGAAGCCGCACTGGACGGCGCCGCACCGCGCGAGGGCACGCTGCACGTCCGAGGGCCGGCCCTCCTGGGCCAGGCCCTCGACGGTACGGACCTCGCTGCCGGCCGCGGTGACGGCCGGGACCAGGCAGGACGCCACGAGCCGCCCGTCGACCTGCACGTTGCAGGCGCCGCACTCGCCCTGCGAGCAGCCGTCCTTGGCGCCGGCCAGGCCGAGCCGCTCGCGCAGCACGTAGAGCAGTGACTCCCCGATCCACGCGTCGGTGACGGGCCGGTCGGTGCCGTTGACGCGAAGCACGTAGGAGGCGAGGGGGTGGTCGTCGTGCGGACCGTCCGACGTGTCCGTTTCGTCCGGACCGGCGTTCGGTGCGTCCGACGCGCCCGGGTCCTCCTGGTCGCCCGACGTGCCGGAGTCGCCCGGAGTGTCGGGCACGGTCCCGTGGTCCGGATGGCCGGCCGCGTTCGGGGAGTCCGCTCCGGGCGCGGCGGCGCGCCCGGTGTCGGGGCGCGTTCCGGCGTCCGTGTCCGGAGCGGCTCCGGTGTGGGCGGCAGCGGGGTCCGCCGGGTGCCCGGTGGCGTCGTGGGCCCCGTGGGCACCTTCGGTGGCTTCTCCGGCCCCGGAGTAGGGCTGTGCGGCGTCCTGTGCGCCGAAGTGCGGGTGCTCCCGGAGCCCGGCCGGGGCGCCCTCGGCCGCCTCCGCGTCGGACCGCCACCGCGGCTCCGCGTAACCCTCGGCGGGCAACGGCTGAGGCATGCCCGACGAGCGGAGCCCGTCGTGCGCGGGCTCGTCCCGGCCGGGCGGCCCGTCGTGGCCGTCCGGACCGGACGGCTGAGGAGACGCGTGTCCCTCGTCCCCGCCGGACTCACCCGGGGAACGAAGCCCCGACTCCCGCACAGGACCGGCCATGCCGGTGGACCGCGGATCCGGACCGGTCCCGGGCCGCCCGGAGGCGCCCTGCACCGAGGACCCGCCATAGCCCTCCGGACCGGACGGCTGACGAGGCGCGTGCGCCTCGTCCCGGCCCGGCCCGTCGTACGGCGGTGGTCCGGCCTCCTGCCGTTCCCGCGCGGAGTCGTGCTCGCCGCCGTGCCGCTCGGGGTCCTGCGGGACGCCGGGAACGCCGGGGCCCCACGGCCGGCCGATGGACTGGGTGGTGGCCCAAGGCGCCGGGGCGCCGCCGGGCAGGGTGGGCGGAGGGGTACCGCCACCCCACTGTTCGACCAGCGCGGACGTGGTGAACTCGCCCGATTCGTCCGGCAGGTCGCCGTCCGCGACGGGGATCGACCACTGGCCGGTGACGTCCTGCCCCGGCGCGGGGTTCTCCGCGGCCGGGGCCTCCTCGAAACTCCACTGCCCGGTGGCGCCGGGGTGGTACGCGAACCGGTCCCCCGCCGTCGCGTCCGTCTCGGCGGCCTGCGGGTCGTGCCACTGGGCCCCGTCGACGGGCGCGCCGGGCACGGCCCAGGTTCCGGTGGCCGCCGGGTCGGTGCCCGCGGAGGTCGCGGGGGTGACCGTGATCTGCGGCGGTACGTAGCCCTGGCCGGGCGCGGCGAGCGGGCTCTCCATGGAGTCCAGCAGGGCGTCGATGCCCCCCTCGGGGAGGTTCACGAAGGCCGTCGCGCCGTCGTCGTAGTCGCCCTGGGGCAGCGGGTCCCAGCGGCTGCCGCCCGGGGGCGTGCCCTCTCCGTGCTGGTCGTCGGTCACGACAGCGCCCTCCCCAGTGCTCGTCGGGCCAGCGCGGCGACGGTGCGCCGCAGGTGCAGTACCGCGGGCGGAAGCGGTGGGACGGTGCCGTCCTCGCCGGGGGCGGCGTCGGGAATGCAGGCCGCGGCGACGTACTCCCCGAACGCGTTCAGTGCCTCGGGTACGACCGCGCGGTTGTTGTCCCAGTCGATGAGCTGCGCGACCCACTGCTCGGCCTGCAGGGGTCGCAGCGGCATCGGCGCGATGGCGCCCACCGCGCAGCGCACCCCGCGGCGGGCGGGGTCGAGCACGAGGGCGACGGAGGCGACCGCGCGGCCGGGGCCGGTGCGGCCGGTCGCCTTCAGGAAGACCTGGGGGGCGTGCAGCAGCGGCACGCGCACATGGCCGATGAGTTCACCGGGGCGCAGCAGGTCCATTCCGGCCAGCAGGTGCGACACCGGGACCTCACGGCGGGCTCCGTCCGGGCCGGCGACGATCAGCGTCGCCTCGAGTGCGGCCAGCACGGGCAGCGCGTCCCCGGTGGGCGCGGAGGCGGCGATGTTGCCGCCGAGGGTGCCCGCGTTGCGGATGTGCGGCGGCCCGGCGGCCCGCGCGGAGGCGGCGAGCGCCGGGATGAGGGCGGCGAAGTCGGGGCGGCCCATGCGCGCGTGGGTGAGACCGGCGCCGAGCAGCGCGTGTCCGTCCAGGTACTGCCAGCCGCGGATCTCGCTGATCTTGCCGAGGCCGACCAGCGCGGCGGGCCTGAGCTGCCCGGAGTTGACGGCGGCCATCAGGTCGGTGCCGCCCGCGACGGGTACGGCGGCGGGCATGGCCGTGAGGGCCGCCACTGCCTCGTCCAGCGTCGTGGGCAGCGTCACGGCCTGCGCCGCCTGCGGTGCGTGCGTGCTCAAAACCGGCTGCCCCTTCCCGCTGCCCCACCTGGTCCCACCTGTGCGCCGTACGGTACGTGCTCACAGGGCGGACGTGGCAACTCTGGCACATCTTGGCAGGCGCCGAAGACGGGGGTCCGCTAGGAGGCATTCGCCCACCTCACCCCGGACATGGACGATTTCTCCCGGCGTCACCGGTGTACCGCGCATTGACGCTCTTCGGTGACATTTGGGCCCGTATCGCACGACCTGTTCGACCGGGAGTGCGCGCACACGCGGGACCCGTTCGGTCTCCCGGGGCGCGCGGGCGGCCCGGGAGACCGAGGGGACGGGCTACCGGTTCGGCGGCGGGCCGTCGATGGGGCGTCCCAGCACACCCGGACGCCGCTGCCAGGGATGCGGCCCGGCAGGCGGCCGGTAGGCGACCCCGAGGGCGTCCAGGCGCCGGTAGTGGGCGGCCATCCGGCGTTCGAAGCCGGTGAAGTCCCGGTCGGCGGGGGCGGGCAGGTCGCTCCAGGCGACCTCGGCGAGCGCGGCGAGCCGGGGGAAGGTCTGGTAGTCGACGCGCCCCTGGTCCTCCATCACCTCGGTCCACACATTGGCCTGGGTGCCCAGCACCCGCGCGGCCTCCTCGCCCGTCAGCTCCGACGGCACGGGCTCGAACCGGTAGACGTCCTCCAGGGTGCGCACGTACCCGATCGGCACCGGCTCCTGGGGACCCGCGTCCTGACGGTAGTCCAGGTACACCCACTGCTGGGGGCACATGACCACGTCGTGCCCCGCGCGGGCGGCGGCGACCCCGCCGGAGTAGCCGCGCCAGGAGGACACGGCGGCGCCCGGCGCCAGGCCGCCCTCCAGGATCTCGTCCCAGCCGATCAACCGGCGCCCCCGCGCGGCGAGCCACTGGTCGAAGTGCCCGATGAACCAGGCCTGGAGCTCCTCCTCGTCCGCCAGTCCGAGGTTGCCGATCTGCTTCTGCGCGGTGTCCGACGCGCGCCACTGGTCCTTGGGGCATTCGTCGCCGCCGATGTGCACGAACGGCGAGAACGGCCCGGCGTCCGCGGGGAACAGTTCCAGGACTTCATCGAGCACTCCTTCGTAGAAGCGCAGGGTGTTGTCAGTGGGGGCGAGTACGTTCGGATTGACCCCCCAGGTGTCCCAGACGGTCAGGGAAGCGGCGTCGACGACATCGGAGTTGCCGAGTTCCGGATACGCGGCGATGGCGGCCTGCGAGTGCCCGGGGACGTCGATTTCGGGGACGACGTCGATATGCCGCTCGGCGGCGTAGGCGACGATCTCGCGGATGTCGTCCTGGGTGTAGTGACCACCGTGCGGCCTGTCGTCCCACAGCGGCGAGGCGCGGTGGCCGATTTTCGTCCGGGCACGCCAGGAGCCGGCCTCGGTGAGCTTCGGATACCGCCGGATCTCGAGGCGCCAGCCCTGATCGTCCGTCAGATGGAGATGGAGCACGTTGAGTTTGTGCGCCGCCATCAGGTCGAGATAGCGCAGCACGCCTTCCTTGGGCATGAAGTGCCGGGCGACATCGAGCATGAGCCCGCGCCAGCGGAAGCGGGGGGCGTCCTCGATCGTGACGTGCGGCACCGCCCAGACCCGGTCGCGGCGGACCGGGGCCCTGCGGAAGGCGTCGGGGCCGAGGAGCTGACGCAGCGTCTGCGCGCCCCGGAAGACACCGGCCGCGCTGCCTCCCCCGATCAGGACGCCGCTCCCGTCACTGACGAGGCGGTACTCCTCGGGACCGAGTTCGGGGTCGATCCGGAGCCCGATGCCGTCCTGGTCCGTGTCGTCGGGTTCTCGGCCCTCGTGCAGCGGCAGTCCGGTCGCCTGCCACAGGACGGTGCGCAGCCAATGACCGACGCCTTCCGTCCCGTGACCGGCGTAGACCCGGGAGTGCTCCGTCAACCGCACCTCGCCGGAGCCGGCGACGACACTGCGGGGCGCTGGAATCAGTTCGGTCACGTCAGTCCTTTACCGCGCCGCCCAGTCCGGAGACCAGTCGCCGCTGCACGAGTACGAAGAAGACCAGGACCGGAATCGTCATCACGGTGGACGCCGCCATGACCCCGCCCCAGTCCGGGTCGTCGGGTTTGTAGAAGACCAGCAGCGCCATCGGCAGGGTCGACTGCGAGATGTCGCTGATGATGAAGGACTTGGCGAAGAGGAAGTCGTTCCAGGTGGAGATGAAGGAAAACACGCTCGTGGCCACCAGGCCCGGCAGGACGAGCGGAAAAAGGATCTGCCAGAGGAAACGCGCGCGGCTCGCCCCGTCGATGTAGGCGGCCTCCTCCAGCGCCTCCGGAACGGCTTTCACGAACCCCCGGAGCATCCAGATGGCGAACGGCAGGGAGAACGCGATGTGGGGCAGGATCAGCGACCACAGCGTGTTCAGCTGGCCGAAGTCCCGCATGACGAAGAACAGGGGGATCGTCAGCGCCTCCACCGGCACCATCTGGGCCACCAGAAACATGATCAGCAGGGTGGTCCGCATACCGAACCGGAAACGCGTCACGGCGACCGCGGCGAGAAACGCGATCAGCGCGGAGGCGACCACCACGGCGACCGCGACGACGACGCTGTTGAGGAAGTACCGGCCGAATTCCTGCTGCCCGAACACCCGCCGGAAGGAGTCCAGTGTGGGCGCGAGCGTCCAGGGACGCGGCTCGGCCGACTCGATCTCCCCGGCCGGCTTGAAGGCGCTCAGCACCATCCAGTACAGCGGGAAGGCCACCAGCGCGGCGACCAGCAGCGCCGCCGACTCGGCCGCCAGCCGTCCCGGACGCCTCACGAACCGGCGCACAAGATTCACCCGGGGCTCCCGGCCCTGTTTCACGAGCGTCACAGTTCCTCCCCCTGCCGGCGCAGCAGCCGCAGGTACACCAGCGTGACGGCGAGCAGGATCAGCAGCATCACCACACCGATCGCGGCGCCGAGGCTGTACTGCGAGGACGCGAACGCCTGCTGGTAGGCGTAGACGTTGAGGACCATGTTCTGTCCCGCGATGCCGCCGCCGCCCGTCATCACGTAGATCTGCGTGAACACTTTGAAGTCCCAGATCACCGACTGGATGGTGACCACCACCAGGATCGGCCGGAGCATCGGCGCGAGCACCGAGCGCCAGATGCGCCCCTGCGAGGCCCCGTCCAGGGAGGCGGCCTCCAGCACCTCGGACGGTACGGCGCGGATACCGGCGTAGACCGTCACCATCACGAACGGGAAGGAGCACCAGACCACTTCGAGCAGCACCAGGAAGAAGGCGCTGAACCGTCCGTACGTCCACGCGTGGTCGCCGAGTCCCAGGACCCGGTTGACGGGCCCGAAGTCGGCGTCGAACAGGAGCAGCCAGACGGTGGAGCCGGTGACCGCCGGTGTCGCCCAGGCGCCGAGCGCGGCCAGCATCAGCGCAAGCCGCGGCACGGCCCGCACGCGGGTGAGCAGTACGGCGAGCGCACATCCCACGGCCAGCGTGCAGACCACACAGGCCGCCGCGAAGACCACGGTGGCCAGCAGCACCTGCCAGAACTGCTCGTCGGCGAAGAGCTCGGCGTAGTTCCCGAACCCCTCGAAGGTGGTCGGTTCACCGCCACTGACCTGCGCCTGGGTGTAGTGGAAGAGCGAGATCAGCCCGAGCTGATAGAGGGGATAGGCAAGCAACCCCACAAGGACCACGAGAGCAGGCACGAGATACAGCCAGGGCGCACGGGAACGCCGCCCGGAGGGGCGCGGGGCCGGACCGGTTCTGCGGCCACCGCCGCGTGGGCGCGACCAGCCACGCTCTACCGGCTCCCGCACACGAGCCGCGCCCCGCGAGCTGGTAGGCGCGGTCATCCGACCGAACCGAACGCCTCGTTCATCTTCTTCGCGGCATCCCCGGCGGCAGCCTCCACGTTCTTCTTGCCGCTCACGATCTCCTGGAACATCGTCGGCAGCACCAGCGACGAGTCGATCTGCGCCCAGGCCGGGGAGGCCGGTACGAACTTCGTGTCGGCCGCCAGTGTCTCGACGAACGGCTTCACGAAGGCCTCCTTCGCGGCCACCTGCTGTCGCACGTCCGAGAACGTCGGCAGGAAGCCCATCGCGTCGAACAGCTCCCCCTGGGTGTCCTTCGAGGCGAGCCGCTTCATCAGGTCGACGGCGAGGGTGCGGTGCGAGGTGGACTTCAGCACGCCGAGGTTGTTCCCGCCGGCGAAGGCGGGGGCGATGGACCCGGCCTCGACGCCCGGCAGCGGCACGACGGCGTACTTGCCCTTGACCTTCCCCGCCTCCACGGCGGCGTGACTGAAGTCGCCGCCGATGGCCATGGCCGCCTTGCCCGAGGCGAAGGCGGTCACCGTGTCGTTGCCGCCCATGCCGGCGCACTTGGCGGCCGGGCAGTTGTCGTCACCGAAGAGCGAGGTGTACGCCTCGATGCCCTTGCGGGCCTCGGCGCTGTCGATGGCGGAGGCGTACGAGCCTCCCTTGCCGGTGGCGAGTTCGCCGCCGTGGGCCCAGATGAACGGCATCGCGCCGTAGGTGTAGGCACCGCCGACCGCGATGCCGTACAACTCGGGCCTGGCGGCGCGGATCTCCTTGGCGGTAGAGATCAACTCGGCCTGGGTCTGCGGGACGTCGAGGCCGAGGTCGTCGAAGACGTCGGTGCGGTAGTACAGCGCGCGGACGCCGACGAAGTACGGGGTTCCGTAGACCTTGCCGTCGACGGTGACCGACTGTCTGGCGGTGGGGTCGGTGTCCTTGGCCTCGCCCCAGGCGCCGAACTCCTCGGTGACGTCGGCGAGTCCGCCGTCCTTCACATAGCCGGCGGTGTCCGTGTTGCCGTACTCGATGAGGTCGGGCGCGGACCCCGGGTCGTTGAAGGCGGCCTTGATGCGCTGGGCGCGGGTCTCCACGGGTATGTACTCGACGGTAACCTCGGCGTCCTTGTGCGCCTTCTCGAACTCGGCGAGGACGGTGTCGACGACCTGTTCCTTTGGCTTGTTGTTGACCTCCTGGAAGAGCCAGACGCGTAGGGTGCCGGTCGTCTCGTCCTTGTCGGAGGAGGAGTCGCCGGAGGTCTGGGGCGCGCAGGCGGCGGTGGCGAGGACGGCCGCGACGGCGACCAGGCGGGCGGACAGCTTCATGGAGTTGCTCCTCCGAGCACGTTGCAACATATGCAATGGCAGTTTCGCTGTGCACAACACCCCGGAGGCTATGGACTGGGTGAACCGCGCCACAAGAGGTCTCAACCACTCTGTGACCGGCGGACGCATCCTGTGCAACGCCCGGACAGCACAAAGGCCCCCAGGGCACGCAAAGCGCGTCCCGGGGGCCTCTAGGGAGTAGACCGGACCGGTGGAGGACGGTGGAGGAGGGCTGGAGGAAGGAGGGGGCTACTTGTCGCCCTTGCCCTTGTCCTTGTCGTCGCCGGCACCCATGGATTCGTAGATCTCCTTGCACATGGGGCAGACCGGGTACTTCTTCGGGTCACGGCCGGGCACCCAGACCTTGCCGCACAGCGCCACGACGGGCGTGCCGTCGAGGGCGCTCGCCATGATCTTGTCCTTCTGGACGTAATGGGCGAAGCGCTCGTGGTCACCGTCGCCGTGGGAGGTCTGCGGCGTCGGCTCGACGAGGGTCCCCGTACCAGTCCCGCGCTCGGGCTCAAGAGTGCTCATAACAGCCAAGGGTACTGAAGCTCACACGCATCAGTTGAGCGACGGGTCGTCCGGATACGTGGCCACCATCGCCAGCTCGCTGCGCTGGCGGCGCAGCACCTCGCGCCAGAGCCGCTCGGGGGACGGGGAGGAGACGTCGCCGGGCTCCGACTCCACGACGTACCAGGCACCGTCCACCAGCTCCTCCTCCAGCTGGCCGGGCCCCCAGCCGGCGTAACCGGCGAAGATCCGCAGGGAGCCCAGGACGGAGGCGAGCAGCTCCGGCGGGGCCTCCAGATCGACCAGCCCGATCGCGCCGTGCACCCGGCGCCAGCCCAGCGGCGCGGTCTCCCCGGCCGCCCCGCCCGGGACGACGGCGACACCGAGGGCCGAGTCCAGCGACACCGGGCCGCCCTGGAAGACGACACCGGGTTCACCGGCCAGATCGGCCCAGTCCTCGAGGATGTCGCCCACGTCCACCGGCGTCGGGCGGTTGAGGACGACACCGAGGGAGCCCTCCTCGTCGTGGTCGAGAAGGAGCACCACCGCGCGGTCGAAATTCGGGTCCGCCAGAGCGGGAGTGGCCACGAGCAGCCGCCCTGTGAGCGAGGACACCTCGGTCATGCCAGACATGATCCCGCATCTTGCCTCCGGGAGGGGAGGCAATGCGGGTACGGGGGTGAATGCGGCCGTGAATCGGAAGGAGCGGCCTGGTAAGGCTCCGTTCGGGGGTGGTGGCCGGAGACGGGAGGGCGGGCGGGTGCACACCCGGCGCACGTGGGGGCGCGGTGACCGCATGTGCCCGGTGCGGAACGGTTCGTGTTGTGACAGAGCCATGACGCCCTCTGGCCCTCCGAGGACTTACTGAAGGGGGGCCGGGGACGATTACCCTGTGGCTTCAGGCCCCTGCCCCCCTCTCCACGGAACGCGAGATTCATGACCGTCAACGACGATGTCCTGCTGGTCCACGGCGGAACCCCGCTGGAGGGCGAGATCCGTGTCCGCGGCGCGAAGAATCTCGTGCCGAAGGCCATGGTCGCCGCGCTGCTGGGCAGCGCACCGAGCCGCCTGCGCAACGTTCCGGACATCCGCGACGTCCGGGTCGTACGGGGTCTGCTGCAACTGCACGGGGTGACGGTCCTCCCGGGGGACGAGCCGGGCGAACTGGTGCTCGACCCCACGCATGTGGAGAGCGCCAACGTCGCTGACATCGATGCCCACGCCGGTTCCTCGCGGATCCCGATCCTGTTCTGCGGCCCGCTGCTGCACCGGCTCGGGCACGCCTTCATCCCCGGCCTGGGCGGCTGCGACATCGGCGGCCGGCCCATCGACTTCCACTTCGACGTGCTGCGGCAGTTCGGCGCGACCATCGAGAAGCGGGCGGACGGCCAGTACCTGGAGGCCCCGCAGCGGCTGCGCGGCACCAAGATCCAGCTGCCGTACCCGTCCGTCGGCACGACCGAGCAGGTGCTGCTGACGGCCGTCCTCGCGGAGGGCGTCACCGAGCTGTCCAACGCGGCGGTGGAGCCGGAGATCGAGGACCTGATCTGCGTCCTGCAGAAAATGGGCGCGATCATCGCGATGGACACCGACCGGACGATCCGCATCACCGGTGTGGACAGTCTCGGCGGTTACACCCACCGCGCCCTGCCCGACCGCCTGGAGGCCGCCTCGTGGGCGTCCGCCGCGCTGGCCACCGAGGGCAACATCTACGTCCATGGCGCTCAGCAACGCTCGATGATGACCTTCCTGAACACCTACCGGAAGGTCGGCGGCGCCTTCGAGATCGACGACGAGGGCATCCGTTTCTGGCACCCCGGCGGGCAGTTGAAGTCCATCGCGCTGGAGACGGACGTGCACCCCGGCTTCCAGACCGACTGGCAGCAGCCGCTGGTGGTCGCGCTGACCCAGGCGACGGGTCTGTCGATCGTCCACGAGACGGTCTACGAGTCCCGGCTCGGATTCACCTCCGCGCTCAACCAGATGGGCGCGCACATCCAGCTGTACCGCGAGTGCCTGGGCGGCTCGAACTGCCGCTTCGGCCAGCGCAACTTCCTGCACTCGGCGGTCGTCTCGGGCCCGACCCGGCTCCAGGGCGCCGACCTGGTCATCCCCGACCTGCGCGGCGGCTTCTCCTACCTCATCGCCGCCCTCGCCGCCCAGGGCACCTCCCGCGTCCACGGCATCGGCCTGATCAACCGCGGCTACGAGAACTTCATGGAGAAACTCAGGGAGCTCGGCGCAAAGGCCGAACTCCCCGGCAAGGCACTCGGCTGACGAGACCTTCCACGCCACCCGGCCCGGCCCCGGCCGCACCACTCCGGCTGGGGGTCCGGGGGTTACCCCCCGGGAAGACACAGCATGGAGAAACTCAGGGAGCTCGGCGCAAAGGCCGAACTCCCCGGCAAGGCACTCGGCTGACGAGACCTTCCACCGAGACCTTGCACGAAGACGCCGATGGGGCGGCACCCGTTTCCGGGTGACCGCCCCATCGGCGTAGGTGAAAGCGCCCCGAAGGGGCGCGGGGAACTGCGCGACCAGCCACTGCCGACCCGCAGCCACCCCCGGCGCCGGACCTGAACGCCGCTTGCGCGTCCTTACTTGCCCTTGGCGGCTTCCTTGAGCTTCGAGCCCGCGGAGACCTTCACGCTGTATCCCGCGGGGATCTGAATCGGCTCACCCGTCTGCGGGTTGCGCGCCGTGCGAGCGGCCCGGTGGGTGCGCTCGAAGGTCAGGAAGCCGGGGACGGTGACCTTCTCGTCACCCTTGGAGACGATGTCGCCGACGACCTCGGCGAACGCGGCCAGCACGGCGTCGGCGTCCTTGCGGGTCACCTCGGCGCGGTCGGCCAGCGCGGCCACCAGCTCACTGCGGTTCATGTTCTTACTCCCGTGTTCTTCTTGCCGTTGAGGCGTGCCACGCGGCGGAGCCGCATGTCGGGCACGGCGAAGCCGATGCTGCCAGGTTCCTCGGTGAGTCCCCGGACCCGGGTCCGTCGTCAGACCCTCGCGCCCAGGGACGCATCCTGCCCCTACCTGCGGCGGTAATGCCAATCCGGCACCCGCAGCAGCCGTGAGAACACCCGTGGGAGTCACACGAAGAGCGCCACGGGCGGAGTGCGATGACGCTCCGTCCGCTTCCGACAGCGGACAGCAGGGGCCGGAGCCCGGGTCTGGCCGCCACCCTAGAGGGCTGCCAGGACCTACGGGTTCCACGACGCGCCGGTTCAAACCGGCGCGTGGTGATCCTCACAGCCCCTCACAGCCCCTCACGGCGTCTCGCCGCCCCGCAAGCCCCGGCGTCTACGCCCCCGCGGCCTTCGCCGCGTCGCGCACCGCACCGGCGACCGCGCCCGCGACCTTGTCGTTGAACACGCTGGGGATGATGTAGTTCGGGTTCAGCTCGTCCTCGGTCACCACAGCGGCCAGCGCCTGCGCGGCGGCCAGCATCATCTCGGTGTTGACGGTGCGGGACTGCGCGTCCAGCAGTCCACGGAAGACACCCGGGAACACCAGCACGTTGTTGATCTGGTTGGGGAAGTCGGAGCGGCCGGTGGCCACAACGGCCGCCGTCTGCCGGGCGATTGCCGGGTCGACCTCGGGGTCGGGGTTCGCGAGCGCGAACACGATCGCGCCCTCGGCCATCGCGGCGATGTCCTCGCCGCCGAGGACGTTCGGGGCGGAGACGCCGATGAAGACGTCCGCGCCGCGCACGGCCTCCTTCAGCGTGCCGGTGAGGTTCTCGGGGTTGGTGTTGTCGGCGATCCAGCACAGGGCGGATCCGGGGGCGGCGTCCACCAGGTCCTCTCGGCCGGCGTGCACCACACCGTGGATGTCGGCCACCACGGCGTTCTTCACTCCCGCGGCGAGCAGCAGCTTCAGGATGGCCGTACCGGCCGCGCCGGCGCCGGACATCACCACGCGGATGGTGTCGATCGACTTGCCGGTGACCCGCAGCGCGTTGGTGAGGGCGGACAGGACGACGATCGCCGTGCCGTGCTGGTCGTCGTGGAAGACGGGGATGTCGAGCGCCTCGCGCAGCCGGGCCTCGATCTCGAAGCAGCGCGGCGCGGAGATGTCCTCCAGGTTGATGCCGGCGAAGCCCGGGGCGATGGCCTTGACGATCTCCACGATCGCGTCGGTGTCCTGGGTGTCCAGGCAGAGCGGCCAGGCGTCGATGCCGGCGAACCGCTTGAACAGGGCGGCCTTGCCCTCCATGACCGGCAGGGCGGCCTTGGGGCCGATGTTGCCCAGGCCCAGCACGGCGGAGCCGTCCGTCACGACCGCAACGGAGTTGCGCTTGATGGTGAGGCGGCGGGCGTCCTCGGGGTTCTCGGCGATCGCCATGCAGACCCGGGCCACACCCGGCGTGTAGACCATGGAGAGGTCGTCACGGTTGCGGATGGGGTGCTTCGACGCCATCTCGATCTTGCCGCCGAGGTGCATCAGGAACGTACGGTCGGAGACCTTGCCCAGGGTGACGCCCTCGATGCCGCGCAGCTGCTCGACGATCTCTTCGGCATGGGCGGTGGAGGTGGCCGCGATGGTGACGTCGATGCGCAGCCGCTCGTGGCCGGACGCCGTCACGTCGAGGCCCGTCACCGAGCCTCCGTGGGACTCGACAGCCCCCGTGAGCTGGGAGACCGCGGTTCCGCCTGCGGGCACCTCCAGCCGGATGGTCATCGAGTAGGAGACGCTGGGCGCCGTTGCCATGGCCGACTTCCTCTGCTTTTACCGTGTCGCTCACTGTGCCGTCCGATCGTCGCACCTACCGATCGGTACGCGGTAGCCGCCTGGGATTGCGGACGTTTTGTTCACCGGAGACGCTGTCTCCGGAAAACGATTTCCACCCTACGAGACACGGTCGGACAACAGCAGAGGCCCACGTCACTGAGGGGTGACGTGGGCCTCTCGCACGCTTGATGACACCGACCCGCCATGCTCGCCTCGCGGCAAGTGGTCGCTCGTAGCGACGAAGGTTGGGCCCGGGGGCTTGGATCGGGCCGGTGCCACACCCAGGCTAACAAACGGATGCCGAATGACCATTCCCCTGGCACGAGCGCTTTGCCCGGGCATCCGGCCCGTTCAGTCCCTCAGCAGATCGGGCACCCCGTCGGCGTCCGGTTCGTCGCGGTCCGCCGAGACCACCGTCAGCTGCTGGGTGGCCCGGGTGAGGGCGACGTACAGGACGCGCAGGCCCGCGGGGGACTCGTCGGCGATCTCCGCGGGGGAGACGACGATCGTCGCGTCGTACTCCAGACCCTTGGCCTCCAGGCTGCCGAGCGCCATCACGCGGTCGCCGAGCCCGTCGAGCCAGCGCCGGGCCTCCTCCCGCCGCTGCATGGCGACGACCACGCCGACGGTGCCGTCCACCCGGTCCAGCAGCCTCGCGGCCTCGCCGCGCACGGTCTCGCCCAGCGAGCCCCGCGCGACGGCGAACCGCGGCTCGACGCCCGTGGAGCGCACCGCCCTCGGCGACGGGGATCCGGGCATGGCGAGGGCCAGCACCTTCGACGCCAGCTCGGCGATCTCCGCCGGGTTGCGGTAGTTCACGGTGAGCTCGAAGCGGCGGCGCGGGCGGCTGCCGAGGGCCTCGTCGCGGGCCTGGGCGGCCTCGTCGGGGTCGGACCAGGAGGACTGGGCCGGGTCTCCGACGACCGTCCAGGTGGCGTGCCGGCCGCGGCGGCCGACCATCCGCCACTGCATCGGCGTGAGGTCCTGGGCCTCGTCGACGATGACGTGCGCGTACTCGACGCGCTCCTGGGCGAGCCGCTCGGCCCGCTCGCGCTGGGTCTCCTCGCGCACCGGCATCAGCTCCTCCAGGCCGGTGAGCTGGTCCAGCGGGTCGAGCTCGCGCTTCCTGCGGGGGCGGGCCGGGACGCCGAGAACGGCCTGGAGCTCGTCGAGCATCGCGATGTCGTGCACGGAGCGCCCCTCCCGCTTCAGCGAGCGGGCGACCCTGCGCACCTCGCCCGGGTTGAGGACGCGGCGGGCCCAGCGGCCCAGGCGTCTGTCGTCGGCCATGGCGTCCAGCACGGCGGCCGGGGTCAGCTCGGGCCACCAGGCGTCGAGGAAGGCGGTGAAGTCGTCCTCGGAGGTGATGTCCTCGTCGAAGGAGGAGCGCAGCTCGGCGGCCAGTTCCGGATCGGTGTGCCGGCTCCCGGCGCCGGAGCGCTCCCACAGGGCGTCGAGGAGCAGCTTGCGGGCACGGGGGCGCAGCAGGTTGACCGGGGCGGTGCCGCCGAGGGCGGTGCGGCGGATGCCCGCCAGTTCCTCCGCCTCCAGCTCCAGGCGCCGGCCGAAGGCGACCACTCGCAGCCGCTGGGGTGAATCGTTCAGCTCCAGTGCTCCGCGCGCGGCCTTCCGCAGCACCTTCAGCATGCGGTAGGAGCCCTTGGCGCGAGCCACCGCCGGGGAGTCGTAGACCGTCGCCTCGGCGCCGTCGACGAGGGAGCCGATGGCGCGGATGGCGACCTGCCCCTCCTCGCCGAGGGAGGGCAGCACGCCCTCGGTGTAGGCGACCAGGAGCGGAGTGGGCGAGACGATGAGGATGCCGCCCGCGTAACGGCGCCGGTCCTGGTAGAGGAGGTAGGCCGCGCGGTGCAGGGCGACGGCGGTCTTGCCGGTGCCGGGGCCGCCCTCGACGTAGGTCACGGAGGCGGCGGGGGCGCGGATCACCAGGTCCTGCTCGGCCTGGATGGACGCGACGATGTCGCGCATGGTGTGCGTACGGGCCTGGCCGAGCGCGGCCATCAGGGCGCCGTCGCCGATCACCGGCAGTTCCCTGCCGTCCAGGGAGGCCGTCAGCTCGGGGCGCATCAGGTCGTCCTCGACGCCCTGGACCCGGCGGCCCTTGGAACGGATGACGCGGCGCCGCACGACCCGGCCGGGGTCGACCGGGGTGGAACGGTAGAAGGGTGCGGCCGCCGGCGCCCGCCAGTCGATGACCAGCGGGGCGTAGTCCTGGTCGAGGACGCCGATGCGGCCGATGTGCAGGGTCTCGGCGATGTCGGCGGTGTTGTCGGTGCGGATGGCCCCGTCGGCGGGCTCGACGGCGGTGTACGCGCCGTCGGGGCCCTTCTTGCCGTCCTTCCCGGCCAGCAGGTCGATCCGGCCGAAGAGGAAGTCCTCGTACTCGTTGTTCAGCCGGTTGAGGTGGATGCCGGCCCGGAAGACCTGGGCGTCCCGCTCGGCGAGGGCGCCGGGCGTGCCGACGTGGCCGCGCCGGGCGGCGTCGCGCATGAGGAACTCCGCCTCGTGGATCTTCTCCTCCAGACGGAGGTACACCCGGTCCAGGTGTTCCTGTTCGACGCGGATCTCCCGGTCCCGAACGGAGTCGTGAACCGGTTCGACCGCGGATTGCTGTTGAGCCTGAGCGGCCACCGGGCCCCCTTCTGACGTGCTGGGCAGCCGTCAACCGTACGCGAAGGGGGCACCGATCGGCTACGCGTCGACCTCGACCAGCAGCTTGCCGTCGAAGGTCATGACCTGGAAGTGGTCGATCTCGTTGGGCTCGAACGCGGCGCCGCCCTCGATGTACAGCGGCTGCCTGGCCTTGTCCGTCTTGGCGTCCGGCATACCGTAACCCCATTCCGGG
This sequence comes from Streptomyces sp. NPDC031365, assembly GCF_055569765.1. Taxonomy (NCBI): domain Bacteria; kingdom Bacillati; phylum Actinomycetota; class Actinomycetes; order Kitasatosporales; family Streptomycetaceae; genus Streptomyces; species Streptomyces sp. NPDC031365. Next base: position 130,630 of record NZ_JBVIIM010000023.1, read on the forward strand.
ACGGACCAGGACGTGACGGTCTCCCGCTCGCCGTTCTTGCCGACGGCGATCAGCGAGCACTTCTGCGGGCCGGTGACGTTCTTCAGCTCCAGGACCGTACCGGTGCCCCAGGTCTTCTCCTCCAGCGCCACGGTCGCGGCGACCTTGGTGCCGGGGTCGGTGGCCGAGATCTTGTCGGAGGCGCCCTCGAAGGCTTCCTTCGCGGGGTTGGCCGCGAGCGTGCGGTTGGTACCGCTCCCGCCGCCCGACTCGTCGCCCCCGCCACTCGCCGCCACGGCGACGAACGGACCGCTGACGATCAGCGCGCCCGCGGCGGCCACCATGTAGAAGTTGCGGCGGCGCTTCCTGGCGCGGCGCTCGGCGACCTCGTCGACCAGCTTCTCCACCACGCGGGGCGCGGGCCTGGCGGACAGGGACTCGCCCAGCGCGGGCGTCCCGGTGCCGGGCAGGTCCGCGAGGGCGGCCAGCATCGGTTCCATACCGGCGAGTTCGTCGAGTTGCTGGGCGCACCACTCGCAGGACGCGAGGTGCGCCTCGAAAGCGGTTGCTTCGGCGTCGTCGAGGATACCGAGGGCGTAGGCGCCGACGGTTTCGTGCTCGTTCGGCACCGGTGATCCCTCCATGGCACCAGACATACCCGTACCGCCCGTGCCGAATCCCTGGTTTCCCCCGTACACACTCATCACGCCGTCACCCCCCGCTCCTCCAGAGCCAGCTTCATCGACCGCAGGGCGTAGAACACGCGGGAACGGACGGTGCCGCTCGGTATGCCGAGTGTCTGTGCCGCCTCATTGACGGTACGCCCCTTGAAGTAGGTCTCGACGAGGACCTCCCGGTGGGCCGGGGTCAGGTCGTCGAGCGCGTCCGACAGCGTCATCAGCCACAGCGCCTTGTCGATCTCGTCCTCCGCGGGGATGACCTCCAGCGGCGACGGATCGACCTCCTGCGGCCGGGCCTGCCGGCTGCGGTGGCCGTCGATGACGATGCGCCGGGCGACCGTCACCAGCCAGGGGCGTACCGAACCGGTGGCCCGATTGAGCTGACCGGCGTTCTTCCAGGCACGGATGAGCGTCTCCTGCACGACGTCCTCGGCGCGTTGCCGGTCTCCGGCGACCAACCGCAGGACGTAGGCCAGCAACGGCCCGGCGTGCTCGCGATACAGCGCACGCATCAGCTCCTCGTCAGGTTCCGAGGGCTGTGAGGACATGCGATGTCGGGCCCTCGATCCACGTTCATTGGCCACGGCCGCATCCTTGCGCACGCCCACCTCCGGTGTCCGGGGGATCCCCCAGTCGGTCGCTCGACAACCGGTACGGACGGCAAGGGGCGGGTGTTCAAAGGGAGACGGCGGTTTTCTGCGGAGCGGCGCGCCGACCGGGACATGAGAGCACATTCCCCCCTCCGCTTCTTTACATTTCCGACACAGCGGCAAGGCCGGCCGCGTCATCCATCGGGCGCGGGAGGCGAACGGAGGTGTAACGCACATCACTTCGGCAATTCTCGCCCGGCGCGGCACGCGGAAGCCGCATATATCGCAAGGGACTTGATCCGGACATTCCCTCAGGTGCGGGCGAGCGCCGCACGGCGGCGGTGGCGGGCCACGCGTTCGCGGTTGCCGCACACCTCGCTGGAGCACCAGCGGCGCCTGCGGCCCCGGGACGTGTCGACGTAGACGATGGGGCAGTTGTCGCCCTCGCACTGTCTGAGGCTCGCGCGGGCGACGGGGTCGGTGAGCAGGTTCACCGCGTCCCGCGCGACCGCCGCGAGCAGCGCGGCCCGGCCGGGCGGTCCGTCGAGCCGGCACACCAGCGTGCCGTCCTCGCCGGGCACCGCGCGGGGTGCCGGGGGCGCCGCGCGTGCGAGGTCGTTCACCCGGGCGAGGGCGAGAGCGTACGACGGGACACCGGGCGCCGGGCGGCCGCGCACCAGTGGGGCCAGCTGCCCGCGCAGTTCGCGGAACGCCACCAGCCAGGAGGTGTCCGCATGGGCCAGCGAGGTGTCGCCGGGCACCAGTCGGGAGCCGGTGATCCAGGCGCGCAGCGCCGCCGCGGAGTCGAGCCGTTCGTCGGGATGGGCGGTCGCGAGCAGATCCAGACAGACCCGCCCGGTGTCGAACCTCAGCTCGTAGGACGCCGTGACCGTACCCAGTGCCATGTTCCTGCCACCGCCTAGGGTGGCCCCGTGTACGGGGCCGGTGAGCGATCCGGGAAACCGTTCACCTCCCACAGTGCCCGCCCGCCACGGCCCCCGGAACCCCCCGTGCTCAGTCGTCGCCGTACTTGGTCTCCGCCGTCGGGTCCAGGGCGAGGCGGTAACCGCGCTTGACGACCGTCTGGATCAGTTTCGGGGCACCGAGGGCGGAGCGCAGGCGTGCCATCGCGGTCTCCACCGCATGCTCGTCGCGGCCCGTGCCCGGCAGGGCACGCAGCAGCTCCGCGCGGGAGACGACCCAGCCGGGCCGCCGGGCCAGCGCCCGCAGCAGCGACATCCCGGCCGGCGGTACGGGTCTGAGGGCGCCGTCCACCAGGACCGCGTGCCCCCGGATCTCCATCCGGTGCCCGGCGACGGGCAACGCGCGTGCCCGCGCCGGGAGTTCCCGGCAGAGCAGCTGGACCAGCGGGCCGAGCCGGAAGCGTTCGGGCTGGACCGTGTCGATGCCGCGGGCCTGCAACGGCAGCGCGGTGACCGGGCCGACGCAGGCGGACAGCACATCGTGGCCGAGGGCGGCGAGCAGGTCGTCGAGCAGTCCGCGTTCCTCCGCGCGGGACAGCAGGGACGCGGCGGCGGGCGCGCTGGTGAAGGTGACCGCGTCCAGGGTGCGGGCGACACCCGCGTCGATGAGGCGGTCGACGGGACCGAGGTCCTCCGGCGGCAGCCACCGGTAGACCGGCACCCCCACCACCTCCGCTCCCCCGGCCCGCAGCGACTCCACGAACCCGGGCAGCGGTTCACCGTGCAGCTGTACGGCGATCCGCAGGCCGTCGACGCCCTCCTCCAGGAGCCGGTCGAGCACCTCGGCCATGGACTCCGACGCCGGTGACCACTCCTCGGTCAGCCCGGCGGCCCGGATCGCGCCCTTCACCTTGGGCCCGCGCGCCAGGATCCGCACCCCGCGCAGCCGCGCCAGCAGGTCCTCGCCCAGTCCCCAGCCGTCGGCGGCCTCCACCCAGCCCCGGAAGCCGATGGCGGTGGTGGCGACCGCGATGTCCGGCACCTGCCCGATGATCTCCTTGGTGGCGGCCAGCAGCTCGCTGTCGTCGGTGAGCGGCACGATCCGCAGGGCCGGGGCGTGCAGCACGGCGGCTCCGCGCCGCTCCAGCAGCGCGCCCAGCTCGTCGGCACGGCGCGCCGCGGTCACCCCCACGGTGAACCCCGCCAGGGGCCCGTGCTGCGGTGGCTGCTCTTGTTCGTCGTCCATGGCTCTCGTCCCGCTCGAGTCGGCGTACCGCGAGGGAGGTGCGGCTCCACCTCCCCGCCGGTCGAGCCTGTCAACGATGCGTGACGGGCTCGGTTCGGCTTCGTGTCACCAGTGTTACGTCCTTGCCGTCACACTTCGGCGTAGCTGAGCTGCGGCTTCTCCTCCGGTACGGCATCGGTGTCCCTCGGCCGGGCCGCCGGGCGGCGCAGGTATACGGCCCAGGTGACCGCGAAACAGACCGCGTAACAGGCGAGGAACGCGACGAACGCGCCGGTTCCGGAGCCGTAGGAGAGGAAGGACTGGCGGAACGCCAGGTTGATTCCGACCCCGCCGAGCGCGCCCACCGCGCCGATCAGCCCCATGGCCGCCCCGGACAGCCGCCGCCCGTACGCGGCCGCCTCCTCGCCCGCCAGCCCTCTGGCCAGCGCCTTCGCCTGGAAAATGCCGGGGATCATCTTGTACGTCGACCCGTTGCCGAGTCCGGTCAGCACGAACAGGACGACGAAGGCGACGGTGAACAGCGCCAGCGACCTCTGCATGGAGGCGACGATCAGCACCCCGGTCGCCGCGCCCATGGCGACGAAGTTCCCCAGCGTGATCCGCGCACCGCCGTACCGGTCGGCGAGCCATCCGCCCACCGGACGGATCAGCGAGCCCAGCAGCGGGCCGATGAAGGTGACGTACGCGGCCTGGAGCGGCGTACGGCCGAACTGGGTCTGGAGCACCTGTCCGAAGGCGAAGCTGAAGCCGATGAACGAGCCGAAGGTGCCGATGTAGAGGAAGGACATGATCCAGGTGTGCGGGTCCCGCGCGGCGTCCTTGGCGGCGCCGGTGTCGTTGCGCACCGAGGCGAGGTTGTCCATGTACCGCGCGGCGAGCACGGCGGCGGCGACGATCAGCGGGATGTAGAGGCCGAGCAGCACGCGCGGTCCGCCGCTCGCGCCGATGATCGCGAGTGCGGCGAGCTGGATCACCGGGACGCCGATGTTGCCTCCGCCGGCGTTCAGTCCGAGCGCCCAGCCCTTCTTCCTGAGCGGGAAGAAGGCGTTGATGTTGGTCATGGAGGAGGCGAAGTTGCCGCCGCCGATGCCGGCCAGCAGGCCGACCAGCAGGAACGTGGAGAAGGACGTGCCCGGCTCCATCACGGCGAACGCGGCGACGGTGGGGACGAGCAGCAGTCCGGCGCTGATCACCGTCCAGTTCCGCCCGCCGAAGACCGCCACGGCGAAGGTGTACGGCACCCGGACCACGGCGCCGACCAGCGTGACCATCGACGTCAGCAGGAACTTGTCGGCCGGCGTGAGCCCGTACTCCGGGCCCATGAAGAGCACGAGCACGGACCACATCGTCCAGATGGAGAACCCGATGTGCTCGGACAGTACGGAGAAGAGGAGATTGCGGCGGGCGATCCGCTCTCCGGTCCGGTTCCAGAAGGTCTCGTCCTCCGGATCCCACTGCTGGATCCAGCGGCCGCTGGGCGCTGTCATGGGGCCTCCACTGTTCTCCGGGCGGGGCGCGGGCGGGTGCCACGCGGGGTTGATCCCGAAGGTAGGGAGGGAGAGTTTCGGCGCCGTGGCACGCGGTGACCGGCAGGGAACGTTGCTCTCACCCGTGGCGGGGGCGGGGTGAGAGGTGTCCGGCAGCGGGTGCGGGCGGCGCGGTGAGGTTCGGCGGCGTGCCGGGTCAGCGCCCCGGGGGCTGCCAGTGGGGGTTCTGCTGGATGTCCTGCTGGGGCTGGTGCCCGGGCGACTGGACGGGCTGTCCGTACGGCGGCTGGGGCTGGGGGTGGCCGTAGGCACCGGGCGCCTGGGCCGGGGGCTGCGGCGGGGCGGCGTACGGGGCGGGCGCGGGCGGGGTGCCGTAGGCGGGCTGGGCGTACGGGGCGGGCTGGGCGTACGGGGCGGGCTGGGCGTAGGGGGCGGGCTGGGCGTAGGGGGCGGGCTGGGCGTAGGGCGTCGGGGGCTGGTGCCCGTAACCGGGGGCCGGGGGCATCCCCTGGGCCGGGGGCATTCCGGGGGCCTGGGGCATTCCGGGTGCCGGGGGCATTCCGGGTGCCTGGGCGCCGTACGGGCCGCCGCCGAAGGGGTTGCCGTGGCCCGGTATCTGCCCGCCCGGGGGCAGGTGGCGGACCCGGCCGGTCTCGTCCGTCACGGGAACGAATCCGGCCGCCTGGAGCCGGGCCGCGAACTTGGCGTTGCGCCTGCGGTTGACGACCAGGCCGATGCCGAAGAGGGCCATGAGGGCGAGCCAGATGACGGCCGCGATGACGAAGTCGGAGGACGTCCCCCCGAGCCGGAAGGGCACGATCACGCAGCCGATGGAGACACCGATGGCGCCGTAGCCCATCCGCTTCTCGGCACTCTTGCCGGTGAGGTCGAAGTTGATGCGGGCCTTGAGCAGTTCGAAGGCGTCCGGCACGAGCGGCGGCACCGACACCCCGTCGCCGGCGTTCGGATACTGCGCCCAGTTCTGCGCGGCGCGGGCACGGGCCTGCGGGCTGTGATCGGGCACGATCAGCATCCTCAGCTGGCTGTTGTTCCCGCCGCCCTGCCGTACGTCCGCGTACTCGTACCCGAACTGCTGGGCGACGAAGGCGAGTCGGGCGAGCTTCTTCACAGAAGCCATCGCACTGGTGAGCTCGACCGGCTCCCCGCTCGCCATCAGGTGCAGCATCTTCCGCGTCTGCCGCTTGCTCATCCTTGTTCCGCCCCCTGACCACACCGTTCACTTCCGCAACAGCGGCAGTTTCGCACGCCCACCCACTTCGAACCAGAGCAGTTTCCCGGCCCCTCGCCCCGGCGCACCGCCCTCGAGGGCCCAACCGCCCCAGGAGTCGGCGTGCTCCCGCACGAGGCACAGCCCGCGCCCGGACTCGGCGTCGGACGGAGCGAGCGGGACGGAGCCGTCGCCGGCCCCGCTGAACGGAGCGGGGACGTACGGGTCGCTGTCCCACACCCCGACCCGCAGCCGACCGCAGCTCAGCCCCGTGAGCCGCAGGGAGGCGGGCCCCTTGGTGTGCAGATAGGCGTTGGTGACCAACTCCGACGTCAGCAACTCCACGACGTCGACGGCGTCCCGCATACCGTGCCCGTCGAGCGCGGCCCGCACCGTCATGCGTGCGACGCGTACCGCGCGGGGGTCATGGGGGAGGCGAAGGGCGTACGTCCAGGGGTGGGGCGGGGCTACGGTGACCATGGTTGTCTCCAGGGGAGTTGGAGGGGACTTGGACTCGCTCAACAGCTCCGTCGGGCGGTGGCGGTGCCGCGGCGTGCGGTGCACTTCCGGCTTACGGAGTGGGCTGTCGAGCGTTGCGTGACTACCGTAGGACCGATGGTTAGATGGTTCCTACGGAATCAGCGGCAACCATCCATGCTTCACTCGTGTGAGGGAGAAACGCGCCGCCTCGCGGCCGGGAGGGACACACTTTGCCGCCCACGAACAATCCGACGCTGCGGCAGCGGAGACTGGGCGCTGAGCTGCGCAAGCTCCGTGAACGTGCCGGCCTCACCGCGACTGGTGCCGGTGAACTGCTCGGCGTCAACCAGGCGCGCATCAGCATGATCGAGACAGGCCGTACGCCCGTCAGCGCCGACCGGATCCACTCCATGGCACATGCCTATGCCTGCCCCGACGCCGCACTGGTCGACGCCCTGGCCGCGATGACCGGGCGGCGATCGCGGGGCTGGTGGGAGGAGTACCGGGAGCACCTCCCGGCAGGCCTTATCGACCTCGCCGAACTGGAGCACCACGCGGCAGCCCTGCGGGTGGCTCTTGTTGTCCACATCCCGGCGCTGCTGCAGACCACGGACCACGCCCGCGCACTCTTCCGCGAAGCCGTACCACCTTTGAGGCAGTACGAGATCGAGCACCGCGTGAGCCACCGCATCAAGCGCCAGGGCATTCTCCACCGCGAGGACCCACCTCCCTATACGGCGGTGATCCACGAGTCCGCGCTGCGCATGGGGTACGGCGGCTCCACGACCGTCCGCGCCCAGCTCCGGCACCTGCTGGACATGAGCGAACTGGAACACGTCACCGCTCGGGTCATCCCGTTCGGCAAAGGCTCCTTCCCGGGTACGGGACAGTCGATCGACTACCTGCTGGGCCCTGTCCCACAGCTCGACACCGTGCAGCTGGACACTCACCACGGATGCGATTTCCTGGACGCGGAAGCCCAGTTGGACAAGTACCGTTCAGTGCTCGACCGCATGGAGTCGAACGCCCTCAAGCCCGCCGAGTCCCGCGACCTGATCCACCGCATCGCCCAGGAGATCTGAGAGAGTCACTATGTCCGATCACACATGGCGCAAGTCTTCCTACAGCCCCGACGCCTCCAACTGCGTCGAAGTGGCCACCACTCCCGCCACTGTCCTCATACGCGACTCGAAGGACACGTCCGGCCCCCAGTTCAGCCTCTCCCCCACCACGTGGCTCACCTTCCTCACGCACATCAAGAAGTGACCCGCAACGCCGACGGCCTTCTCTTCTTCCGCTACAGCTCAGATTGACGCCAGCGCTTCACCAAGCCATCCAGGCTGTGCGGAACCTGTTGCGCGGACTGCGGTGGGCTCGGGGCGGCTACGTCGTACCGACGGACGGGGCGATCTCCCGGGCACAGGACCGGTTGGGAAGCGCACCGATGTGTGCACTGTTCGAGGCCACAGCGAGGCCGACGATTCCCGCCGGTCATGAGGAGGTGTTCTGGCGTGGCCTGCGCAAAGTCGTTGTGGACGGCACGGTTTTCGACGTGCCCGCCAGTGCGGACAACGCCGCGACCTTTGACGCCCCGGCCGGCGGAGTCCTGCCGCAGGCCCGCCTGGTCGCCCTCGCGGAGTGCGGCAGCATGGCACTGATCGGGGCCCGCCTTCGACTCCATTGAGGTCGGCGAACGCACCCTGTTCGAGCTGCGCGGCAAACGCGCCCGGGAGCGGGTCACCGTCCGCGTGATCGAGTACAGCGTCACCGACGACGACGGCGTCTCTGAAGTCTTCGCGCTGATCACTACTCTGCTCGACTGCGAGCAGGCACCCGCGCTCGAACTCGCACGGATCTACGCGGACCGCTGGCACGTGGAGATCCTCGATCAGCACCACACGGCTCACCCAGCGGCTCAACAACCTCGGAATCCGCCCCAATCAGGCCCGCAGCATCGCACTCTTCCAGCTCGCCATCGAAATCCCCGCCGCAATCCTCGCCCGCACCCTGGGCATCCACACCGACGTCGCCGTCGCCTGGCAACGGCTCTCCGCCGGCGACTGGGCCAGCTACGCCGCCGAAGTCAGCGCACGCTCCTCCGCCCCAGGCCGCCCCACACCACCGAGCACCAGGACATCACCGTGAACACCGACTCTCTCGACCCGAACTGGGTCCGGGATTGGGCCGCAGCCGTCACCGCACACCTGCAGTCCGTCCTGGCCGCGTTCGATACTTACTACCCCTTCCCGCCCGGCGCGAACGAGGTCGTCCTGGCGGCCCCCGACCAGCTGGACTCCCTCGACACCCTGCGCACACAGCCAGCAACCCCACCGGACCTGGTCACCTTCTACAAAGTGATCAACGAAGTGGCCATGCCCGACATCGGCAACGCGTTCTTCATCCACACCGCCGACACCACCATCAGCCAGCTCTCCGACGGGCCAGCCCTCCTCAACGACGGCGACGAAGGCACGATCTTCGCCAGCAATGGCGGAGGGATCCTCTACGCCATCGGCCGCGACAGTCGGGTGCACCGCTCGCACGCCGCCTCCCCTGACAGCGACTTCGAGCCCATCGCGACCAACCTGCGCGACTTCCTCGAACAGCTCCGTGACGCCGTGGCACACTTCGCCGCCACCGGAACCCCCGGAGACCTTTGACCCGCCACTGCTTGATCAACATCAGGCATTCGGAGAGTTCCAATACCCGACGTCACCATTACACGTCCGACTCCGCCTCCAACGCCAAGCCACCGACACCCTCGGCAACGCCCTCAGCCCGACGGACAACAACCCCGACGACCCGCTCTGCGCACCCGTCGTCCGCTGACGGTGACGTCAAACGAGGGTCTGTCAATCGAACGGTGTAACGAGGGTGGTTGAGGTTACTGACGGGCTGCGGAGAGCCGGCCGTCGAAGGTGATGTCGAAGGCGTTCAGCGCGGTCTTCCAGCGCAGGGTCCAGCGGGCCTGTCCCTTGCCCGTGGGGTCGAGCGACATGATCGCCATGTAGACGCACTTCAACGCGGCCTGCTCGTTCGGGAAGTGCCCGCGGGCCTTGACCGCCCGCCGGATCCTGGCGTTCACCGACTCGATCGCGTTGGTCGTGCAGA
>NZ_JBVIIM010000024.1:0-32238 GCF_055569765.1 Streptomyces sp. NPDC031365
CGTCCCCAAGGACGTCGAACTCGCCGCATGACCCAGCCAGTCAAACCACCCCAAACCAAACCTGGGCGCCTTGACGAAAGACATAGAGGCACCCCTGCGGGAGAGCCTGCCGCCCCCGGACCGTGTCGGCGTGCCGGTACGGATCGTGCTGAGCAGCCCGGCGGACAGCAGATAGCCGGCCGCAGCCCCGAGCACGACGAAGTAGAACCCGGACTCGTCGAGGGCGAGGGCCACGCCCGCGAGGAGTCCGCCCACACCCATCCCGGCATTGCGCAGACTGCGCTGCAGCGCGAGCAGCTTGTCCCGCTCGGTGCCCCGCACGATCTCCGCCACGAAGGACTGGATGGCCGGCGGATAGGAGGTGTCGCCGAGGGCCACCGGCAGCATCACCGCGAACATGGCCACGCCGTTGTCGACCAGGGGGTAGGTGCAGAACGCCGAGGCTCGCAGCACGTATCCACCCACCAGCACGGTGCGGGCGCTGAAACGGTCGATGAGGACGCCGGCGATCGGGTTGCTCACCAGGCCGATCACCGCGGCCGTCGTCACGATGGCGCCGACCTGGGTGAGCGGCAGACCGGTGACGTGATGGAAGTAGAGAAGCGACAGCGGCAGGTACATGCCGCTGCCGGTCGCGTCGACGACCATGCCCAGCATGTACTTGAAGCGGACGGACGACAGCTTCCGCGTCATGACGCCTCCGCCGGTTCGGCGCGTTGACCGGGCCGGGTCCGGGCGGCGTCCCCGGGCAGCGCCACGATCTTCGTCCCGGCGGCGACCCGGGCGCCGAGGGCGCGCAGCCGGCGCTCGCATTCGACGCGGGTCGGGGCCGAACCCACGGCCGCCGTGAGGAAGTCCGCGGAGCCCGTGGCCGGGGCGATCACCTGGCCCTCCTCGGCGAAGAGCCAGAAGCCCTTCACCCACTCCTCGTCGGGAACGGCGGGGAGCGAGCGCACCAGGCCCGGCCGCTTCATGGTGAGCACCTGTCCCGACATGCAGCGCGGCCGCAGCGGCGCCCCGTCATCCGTGGCGCCCTCGACCACGGGCAGCGCGAGACCGGCGTCCGCCCGGGTCACGTGCACGGCGAGCTGGATTCCGAAGAGGGTCTCGAAGACCTCCCGGATCTTCGCGCCACCCGACCGGCCCGCGATCTCGCACAGCACCAGACGGTCGTCGGGCGTGTGGAAGACCTCCGCGTGGAAGGCGTGGGTGCGCAGCCGCGAGCCCTCGGGCTTGAGAGCCGCCAGGGTCCGCTCGACCAGCGTGAGCAGCCGGGGGGTGAGCGGGTCGTCCACGTCCAGGGTCAGGTCGACGCGCGGTCCGGGGTCGGCCCCGAACGAGGCCAGGTCGTACTGGTACTGGGAAGGCCAGGCGGCCACGGTACGGCCGTCCACCACCAGCCCGTCGACGTGGCACATACGCCCGGGCACGTAGGCCTCGATGAGCAGGTCGTCCCGCGACCCGTCCCGGTAGGCCCGTGCGAGCCGCAGCTCCAGCTCGTCCCGGTCGGCGATGATGCTCAGGCCGATGGAGTTGTAGCCCGCCCGGTCCTTCAGCACCACAGGGAAACCGTGCCGCCCGGCGAAGTCACGGGCCTGCCGGGCGGTGCCCGGCACGGTGTGCGGGGCGACCTCGATGCCGGCCTGCCGCGCCAGCCGCTTCATCAGGGCCTTGTCACGGAAGGGGGCGATGTCGGCGCTCCACGCCCCGTCGAGGCCGAGGCGCTCGCGCAGTCGGGCGGCGAGGGCCACGTCCGCCTCGTGGTGGGCGACGACGTGGGTGATCCGGTACTCCCCGGCGAGGGCGAGCGCACGATCCGGCACCGCCTCGTCGTCGAGGGTGTCGAAAAGCTCGAGGTGGGTGAAACCGTGGCCGGCGGCGCCCGGCACCTCCTCGCCGGCCAGTGCGATCTTGTCGCGGGCGGCGAGGACGACGACGTCACCGGGATACGGCGCGCGGCCGTCGAGGCCGGGGGCGTCGCCGTCCAGCCATTGGCGGTAGGGGAAGGCGGCGAAGGGGTTGCGGTGCAGGATGAGGACGCTCACGACCGGATCACCGTCCGTTCGCCCACCGGAGCGGCTTCGGCCAGGCCCGGCCGGCCGTCGGGGTCCCTCACCCGGACCTTCAGCACGTCGCCGACGAGTTCGGCGCCGCGCCGGATCGCCGCGGTGGTGTCCTCGCCGGCCACGGCCAGCAGGCCGAGGCGGTCCCAGTTGTCCCGCAGGGGCCGTACCCTCTCCCCGGGCCTGGTGCTGATGCGCACCGTCAGTACGTCGGCGAGGGCCTGCGTCTCGGCCACGCCGTCCACCGACTCCACGACGTCCCCCGGCCGGCCAACCACCGTCCGTACGGCGGCCCCGCCGTGCGCCACGGGCCGGTCGGGGAGTTCCCCGGCCAGGCCGAAGGGCGCGGCGAGGGCGAGCTTGACGGTGCCGCAGTTCGGCGGCGACCGCCGAGCGGTCCACGCTCGCGTCCAGCGTGACGACATAGGACTGCCAGGCGTGAGTGCGGTCCTCCGGCACGAACGGCACCGTCAGGAGTTCCTCGCCGGCGAGGAGTTCGGTGTACTGCGCGGCGACGGCGTCGCGGCGGACCAGCAGTTTGTCCGACATCGCCGCGGCGATCCTGCAGGTACAGCTGGGCAGGGTCGACGAATGGGGGACCGCCAGTGGTGCCCAGGTGTCCGTCGTGCGCTCGGTCGGCTCGAAGCACAACAGGTCCAGCTCGCCATCCAGAACGTAGAAGAACTCCTGGGACCGGTCGTGGACGTGCGCCCCGACGTCGAATCCGGGCGGAACGATCACCTCGAAGATCGATACGGAGGATCCCATCTCCTTCGTGGCCTTGAAGGTCACCTCCTGTGCCGGGGTGACCAGCTTGCGCCCGACACCGGCCGGGATGATGAGGTCGGTCATGTACTCCGCTTCCTTAGTCATTGCGTGGGCTCAGGCGAAGGTCTGCGGGACACCGCCGGCCGCCCAGGTTCCGAGCACCATCTCGGCGGTGATGCCCGGGCCGAAGCCGGCGATCAGACCGGTGGCACCGGGCGCGGGCGTGTCCTCCTCGAACAGTCTGCGGGCGGCTTCGAGGACGACGGCGCTGGCGATGTTGCCGTACTCGTTCAGGGTCGACCAGCTGTGCCGGAACACCTCACGGTCGACTTCGAGGAACTTCGCGAGGTCGTCGAGGATGCGCGGACCGCCGGCGTGAACGATGTAGAAGTCGAGCTTGCCGACGTCCCAGCTGTGGTCCTTGGCCAGCTCGCGCAGGACCGGGGCGAGCGGCTCCATCGTGCCGGGTACTCGGCGGTCCAGCTGGAAGTGGAAGCCGGAGTCCTTGACCGCGTAGGAGATCCAGTCCTCGGTGCCCGGAATGAGGTAGGAGGCGTTGCGCTCCAGATCGATGCCGACGCCCCCTTCGCCCCGTACGACGGCGGCGGCGACCGCGTCGCCGAACAGGCCGTCCGAGAGCAGCGAACCGATGTCGTCCGCGTCGGGCTGGTAGCAGAGCGAGCACAGCTCGCAGGAGACGATCAGGACGTTGCTGCCGGGGTGGGCCAGGCAGAAGTCGTGGGCGCGGTTGATCGCCGCTCCGCCCGCCGCACAGCCCAGCTGGGAGATGGGTATCTGCCGTGTGTCGGAGCGGAAACCCAGGTTGTTGATCAGCCATGCCGTCAGTGACGGCATCAGGAACCCGGTGCACGACACGTAGATGATGGCGTCGACGTCATGGGCCTTCAGTTCGGCGTTGGCCAGGGCCTGTTCGACGACCTGGGGCGTGCGCTTCTTGGACTCGACCTCGTAGATGCGGTTGCGCTCCTCGAACCCCGGATGGTGGAGCGTCTGCTCGATGGGCTGGACGATGTGCCGCTTCTTCACACCGGTGTTCCGGATCAGGCGTAACGCCAGGGCGAGTTGGGGCTTGCCGGCATGGGTCCTCGCGGCGAACTCCAGGGTCTCTTCCATGGTGATGACGTGTTCGGGCGCATTCATCGCCGGCTTGCATAGCCTCGGCATATCTGGGATCCGCTTCCTCAGGTCTCGACGGCAAGGGCAGTGGGGCGTCGCGCTGACGGCGGGCCGTTCTCGGTGTGGTCGCTGACGGGTTCTGCGTGGTGACCTGTCACGTCCGTGGAGTCGGGCGGGCGGACCCCACTGGCGGTCGAACGCCGCACGGCCCTGACGGGCGGCCTCACGGACCCTCGACCGGCACCGCGGGCCGCTTCGTGACGCGCTGCCGGACCGCACCGGCCACGGCCGTGGTCCGTGTCGCGTCGACACGCGTGGCGCGCCTGAGGCGGGGACGGGCCGCGACCTGCCGGACTGACGTGTTCGCTGTGGCGGCCGGGCCGGAGGGGACGCCGACGACGAGTCGCGTCCGCCCTGCAAGGAAGGGGACTTCGGCGCCTCGAGCCCGGGCGATGCGACCGACCGCTGCGGTTCACAGGGGGATCGGTCTCGCCCGCGGGGAATCGACGAGCGGTCGGTCCCGGGACGGGAGGTCAATCCGCTGCCCCGCGACTGTTTTCGGGCAGGGAAGGCGTGCGGAAATCGTGACACAGGGAGAACCTTTGCGCCAAGAACACCACAGCGTGACACAGATCACATTGGCGGGGCGTCTCGCCCGCTGCTCCGCCGAGCCGCCCCGACCGCAAGGACCAGGTCGACGGGGACGGCGGTGAACACCTCGGCCCCGCGGACGGCCCGCCCCAGCGGACGGTCACCGAAGGTCTCGCGGTGGACAGCGTCGGTGTACGCGAACCGGCGGTCCGGCCGACCCCCTCGGTGACCACCACGCCGATTGGGGCGGGGTCGGACATCCCGCGCCCCGTGGAACCCTCACCTGCCCGCCCCGGGAGCGAACGTGGTGGGCGACGTGCGTCCAGTACCCGGCCCCCGGGGAGGCCGATGCGCGTGCGTCGCGCTCGCGCCGGGGATCAGCGCGCGGTCTGCGTGTGGACGTACTCCACAAGTCGGGTCAGGGCGTCCGCGTCGGTGGACGGCATGACACCGTGGCCGAGGTTGAAGATGTGGCCCTCCAGGCCGGCCGCCGTGTCCAGGACCTCCCGCGCCTTCGTCTCGACGGCGTCCCGGCCGGCGAACAGGACGGTCGGGTCGAGGTTGCCCTGGAGCGCCTTGCCGGGGCCGACGCGCCGGGCGGCCTCGTCCATCGGGACGCGCCAGTCCACGCCGACGACGTCCGCGCCGGCCTCGCCCATGAGCCCCAGTAGTTCACCGGTGCCGACGCCGAAGTGGATGCGGGGGACGCCGTAGCCGGCCACCGCGCGGAACACCTTCGCCGAGGCGGGCAGGACCGAGCCCCGGTAGTCGGCGGGGGCGAGCGCGCCGGCCCAGGAGTCGAAGAGCTGGACGGCCGAGGCACCGGCTTCGATCTGGACCTTGAGGAACGCGGCCGTGATGTCGGCGAGGCGGTCGAGCAGGTCGGCCCAGAGCTCCGGGTCGCCGTACATCATCGCCTTGGCGTTCTCGTAGGTACGGGACGGGCCGCCCTCGACGAGGTAGCTGGCGAGGGTGAACGGGGCGCCGGCGAAGCCGATCAGCGGGGTGGACCCGAGTTCGCGGGTCAGCATCCCGATGGCCTCGGTGACGTAGGAGACGTCCTCGGGGGTGAGGTCGCGCAGCCGGGCGAGGTCGGCTCGGGTGCGGACCGGCTGCTCGACGACCGGGCCGATGCCGGGCTTGATGTCGAGGTCGATGCCGATGGCCTTGAGGGGGACGACGATGTCGCTGAAGTAGATCGCCGCGTCGACGTGGTGGCGGCGCACCGGCTGGAGCGTGATCTCGGTGACCAGTTCGGGCCGCATGCAGGAGTCGAGCATCCCGATGCCCTCGCGCACCTTGCGGTACTCCGGCAGCGAGCGCCCGGCCTGACGCATGAACCACACCGGCGTGTGCGGCACCGGCTCGCGCCGGCATGCCCGGAGGAAGGCTGAATCCTTGACCGCGTCGTTCTTGACGGGAGCGGTGGTCTCAGTCGGCATCTGGCCCGTCGGGCTTGGGTTGGCACTCACACCGGCCAGTCTCGCACGACCTGTCCGCATCCCCGACCCGAGGTCGTCCGGTACGCGGGCGCGCGGGAACGGGATCCGGACACCCCGGGTGGCGTGGGTGTCCCTCCCCGCACCGGGAGCCCGTTCCGCTTAATCTTCCCCGCATGGCTGCGGCTCAGGGACGACTGTCGGACGGCGCTGGCGGAATGGACGAACCGAAGGGGAACGAGGGGGAACGAGGGCACGGAGGTGCGCCTCCGCCGCCCTTCCGGGCCGCTGTCGACGCGCTGCGCGGCGCGCGGCTGCGGCCCCAGATCGAGGTGGATCCCGCGCCCCCGCCGAAGCGGCTCGCGCCGTACGCGTACGCGCTGGAGGCCGCCGTCGTCGACGGCGAGGAGGATCTGGCGGACGGGCGGCTGGTGCTGCTGCACGATCCGGCCGGGCACGACGCCTGGCGGGGCACCTTCCGCCTGGTGACGCTGGTGCGCGCGGATCTGGAGCCGGAGATGGCGGCGGATCCGCTGCTGCCGGACGTGTGCTGGTCCTGGCTCACCGGTGCGCTCGCGGCGCGCGGGCTGACCTACGACGAGCCCAGCGGCACGGTGACGCGGGCGAGTTCCCATTACTTCGGCGGGCTGTCCGCGCGGCCCGCCGCCTCGCAGATCGAGATCCGCGCCTCCTGGACGCCCCGGGAGGGTCTGGGCGGGGTGCCCGACTCGGGAGCCCAT
Source organism: Streptomyces sp. NPDC031365 (assembly GCF_055569765.1). Taxonomy (NCBI): domain Bacteria; kingdom Bacillati; phylum Actinomycetota; class Actinomycetes; order Kitasatosporales; family Streptomycetaceae; genus Streptomyces; species Streptomyces sp. NPDC031365. The sequence continues at coordinate 6,739 of NZ_JBVIIM010000024.1, forward strand.
CTGGTCGCGTGGTGCGATCTGCTGGCGCAGGTCGCCGGGCTGCCGCCGGCCGCTCCCGGGGACGCGTCGGTGGTGACGCTCCCTCAGCGCAGGGGGCCGCAGTCGCGCTGAGCTTCCCGCTTCGGGCTCCCCGCAATCGTCGATGACGATCTCTTTGTCGATACGGCCACATTCGGAAGCGTTGCGACGCAGACCGAAACCGTTCGATCTTCGAATGATCGACCGTGCGTCCGAATTGCCCAGATTGTTACTCACCAGATCGTGATCATTTCCTAAAGGACTCCAGGTTTGCTGCCGAAGACGACTGTGACCTTGAAAGCACGGTTCGTCCCGGCTTCACCCCCCACGAGCCGGCCCCGTCCCGCCCCCCAGGAGGCCTGGTGTCCGTTCTCCTCGAGCAGCCCGCAAGCCTGGTCGCCTACCGCCCGAACAAGCCGACCGCCATGGTGGTCGTGGCCGACCCGCGCGTCCGTTCCACCGTCACCCGCCATCTGTGGGCGCTCGGTGTGCGCGATGTCATCGAGGCCTCGTCCGTCGCGGAGGCTCGTCCCCGCATCGGCAACCCCCGCGACATCTGTGTCGCCGAAGTTCATCTGCCGGATGGTTCCGGCCTCACCCTTCTCTCCGAGACCCGCGCGGCGGGCTGGCCCAACGGCCTCGCCCTGTCCGCCGCCGACGACATCGGCGCCGTGCGCAACGCGCTGGCCGGCGGGGTGAAGGGGTACGTCGTCACCGGCACCCGCACCAACCTCGGGCTTCCCACCCGGCCCGGTGCCGCACCCATCGGCGCCGCCGTCGCCCGTCTGCACCGCCGTCCCCCGGGTGCCCCGAGCCACCCGGGCGGCTATCGCGAACTGTCCGGCCGTGAGGTCGAGGTGCTACGACTGGTGGCGGAGGGCCAGTCGAACAAGGCGATCGGCGTCTCGATGGGGCTGTCCGCCCTCACCGTCAAGAGCCACCTCGCCCGTATCGCCCGCAAGCTCGGCACGGGCGACCGTGCCGGAATGGTGGCGGTGGCTCTGCGCACCGGCATCATCCACTGACTCCTTCATTCCACTGCCCCCGCTGACCGACTCCCCGCGCCCGTCGACGTCACCATGTCGGCGGGCGCCTTCGTGGGCGACGCGGGCCGGCCGTCCGCCACGGCCTGTTTTCGCTGGTCGCGACCGCTCCCACCCATAGGGGCAGGTCAGGCGTCGGCTCGTACGGATACTCTTGACAGGTGACCGACGCCCACGACACCGCAGCAGACAGTTCACTGCGCACCACCGGAGGCGCCCCTCCGGACGACGGCGGATCTTCTGCTGCGGAGGCGCCGATCCCCTTGCTCGAACCGCGCGAGGGCATTCCGCCCGTGATCGCGGACGAGGCCGCGCTCGCCGAGGCGGTCGCCGCCTTCGCCGCGGGCAGCGGCCCCCTCGCCGTCGACGCCGAGCGCGCCTCCGGCTACCGCTACGGGCAGCGCGCCTACCTCGTCCAGCTGCGCCGCGAGGGCGCGGGCACCGCACTGATCGACCCCGTCGCCTGCCCCGACCTGTCCGGCCTCGGCGAGGCACTGTCCGGCGTCGAGTGGGTGCTGCACGCCGCCACCCAGGACCTGCCGTGTCTGCGCGAGATAGGCATGGTGCCCACCGGCCTCTTCGACACCGAGCTGGCCGGACGGCTGGCCGGGTTCCCCCGCGTCGGGCTCGGCACGATGGTCGAGAACGTGCTCGGCTTCGTCCTGGAGAAGGGCCACTCCGCCGTCGACTGGTCCACCCGCCCGTTGCCCGAGCCCTGGCTGCGCTACGCCGCCCTCGACGTCGAGCTGCTGGTCGATCTGCGGGACGCGCTGGAGAAGGAGCTGGACCGGCAGGGCAAGCTCGACTGGGCCCGGCAGGAGTTCGACGCGATCGCCTCGGCGCCGCCGCCGGAGCCCCGCAAGGATCCCTGGCGGCGCACCTCCGGCATGCACAAGGTCCGAAGGCGCCGGCAGATGGCCGTCGTCCGGGAGCTGTGGCAGACCCGCGACCGGATCGCCCGGCGCCGGGACGTCTCCCCGGGCAAGGTGCTCTCCGACGCGGCCATCGTGGAGGCCGCGCTCGCCCTGCCGGCCAACCACCACGCCCTGGGCGCGCTGACCGGGTTCGGGCAGCGCGTGGGGCGGCGCCAGCTGGAGCAGTGGCAGGCGGCCGTCGACCGGGCCAAGGCGCTGAGCGAGTCCCAGCTGCCCCAGCCCGGCCAGCCGGTGACCGGTCCCCCGCCGCCGCGCGCGTGGGCCGACAAGGACCCGGAGGCCGCGGCGCGCCTGTCCGCCGCGCGGGCGGGCGTGAGTGCGCTGGCCGAGCAGTTGGGGATGCCGGCGGAGAATCTGATCACGCCGGACACGGTGCGGAGGATCTGCTGGGAGCCGCCCGTGCCCGCCGACGGGCGGTCGGTCGCCTCGGCGCTCACCGCGCACGGGGCTCGTGCTTGGCAGGTTGAACAGGTCACGCCGGTGTTGGTTGCCGCGTTGTCTTCGGCGGGGGCCTGAGCGCCGTACGGCGGGTGTCGTATCGCGGGTGCGGGTGCGCTGCGGCTGGCCGCGCCGTTACCCACGCGCCTTGGGCGCTGCCTCACGGGCACCCCGCCTGCGAGGCGGCTCCCCCTATTTCGTCGCCCCTCTCATGAAGCCGTTGTAGATGAAGCGCTGGAGGAAGAGGAAGACGATGAAGGTGGGGAGGATGACCAGGACGGCGCCCGCCGAGATCGTTTCCCAGTGCGCTCCGAAGGGGCCCTTGAAGCGGAACAGGGACGTCGAGATCACGCCAAGATCCTCGGAGGGCATGTAGAGGAAGGGGATTTGACATCCTCTCCGCCCTAAAGGGACGGAGATTCCCGCCTACCTGCCGGTGGTCACCGGTTGGGGCTTCGGGTGGGTTCCGGTTTCTTCGCGCTGTGCCGGGAGGAGTCCCGGTCTTACCCGCGCTCCGCAGGCTGATACGGCCAGTCCGGCCGCCTTGGCGACGTTGACCGCCGCGTTGATGTCGCGGTCCAGGTGGGCGCCGCAGGCCCCGCATGTCCACGTACGGACGTGCAGGGGCTTGGGGCCGTCCTTGACGCCGCACTGCGAGCACACCTGAGACGTCGGCTCGAAGCGTCCGATGCGGATGAGAGTGCGGCCGTACTTCGCCGCCTTGTACTCCAGCATCGTGTTGAACGCCGACCATCCGGCGTCGTGCACGGACTTGGCGAGGCGGGTGCGGGCGAGCCCTTTGACCGCCAGGTCTTCCACTGCAACCGCTTGGTTTTCGCGGATCAGTTTGGTGGAGAGCTGGTGGTGGAACTCACGCCGCGCATCGGCTGTCCGTGCATGGGCACGCGCAACCTTGACCCGGGCCTTCGCCCGATTCCCCGACCCCTTGGCCTTGCGGCTGAGATCCCGCTGCGCCTTCTTGAGCTTCTTCTCGGCCCGGCGTAGGAAGCGGGGGCTGTCGATCTTCGTGCCGTCCGAGAGGATCGCGAAGTGCGTCAGTCCCAGGTCGACCCCGACCACGCTGTCCGTGGCGGGCAGCGTCTCGGGCTCGGTCTCGACCACGAACGAGGCGAAGTACCGTCCCGCGCTGTCCTTGACCACGGTCACCGTGGACGGGGTGGACGGCAGGGAGCGTGACCACCTGACCGGGACGTCACCGACCTTCGGCAGCCGGAGCTTCCCGCCGGTCGTGATCTTCCATCCGGCGTTGGCGGTGAACCGGACCGACTGCCGGGTGTCCTTGCGGGACTTGAACCGGGGCGGCCCCATCTTCGGCCGCTTGCCCTTGAGGCCGTCGAAGAAGTTCTTGTAGGCGGTGTCCAGGTCCCGGAGGGACTGCTGCAACACGACCGAGGAAACCTCGGCGAGCCATGCCCGCTCGGGGGTCTTCTTCGAGGCGGTGAGCTGCTTGGACAGCTCGCCGGACGGGATGAACCGCAGCCCGGCGGCACGGGCAGTCTCACGGGCCCAAAGGGCGTCGTTGAAGACAACCCGAGCACACCCGAACGCCCGCGCCAACGCCATGCGCTGACCGGCGCTCGGGTACACGCGGAAGCTGTACCGAAGCTGCATGTCGATCACTATACCCTTTGGTTTATGTCACCACGCTGGAATCCCAATCCCGATGTACGCACCGGTCGTCACGTCGTCCATAACCTGCATGTCCACTTGGTTTTTGTCACCAGGTATCGGCGCAAGGCCATGACCGACGCCATGCTGACGCGGTGCGAGGAGATCATGAGGGAGGTCTGCACGGACTTCGAGGCCGAGCTGAAACAGTTCAACGGCGAGGACGACCACGTGCACCTCCTGGTGCACTACCCGCCGAAGGTCCAGCTCTCGAAGCTGGTCAACTCCCTCAAGGGAGTGTCGGCCCGGATGCTGCGCAAGGAGTACGACGCGCACGTGCGCCGGTACCTGTGGGGCGGACACTTCTGGTCCGGCTCCTACTTCGCCGGGTCCTGCGGCGGCGCACCGCTGACCGTGGTCAAGCAGTACATCGAGAACCAGAAGCGGCCCGTCTGACCGTCACGGCGGAGGCGCAGCAAACTCCGGCGCTTCGCGCCTCCGCCCCCCGCGGGAAAGGGCATGAAGCCGATGTCGGCGGGGTCGGTGCCGGCCTGCTCGGCGGCGTCCCGCATCTGGACGACGGCCCAGGAGCCCAGCCACATGGTGGCGATCTCGCCCTTGGCCAGCCGCGGCTTGGAGGCCTCCCAGTTGGTGGTGGTCGGGTCCTTCTCGGCGAGGCCGCCGCGCACGATGTCGTGGAGCAGGGTGTCGGCCACGCGCAGATCCGCGCCCTGGGCCCAGGGGTCGCCCTCGGCCAGCCTCGTGGTGGCGTTCGTGTCGCAGCCGACGGAGCCGTTGACGTTGGTCCACTGGGTCAGCGGCTACATGTCCTTGAAGTTGGTGTAGTACGGGACCGCGTCCGTCTTCGACCTGATCGCCCTCAGGTCGTCGAGGAACTCGGCCGGGGTGGTGGGCCAGTCGGTGACGCCGGCCTCGCTCCAGACCTTCTTGTTGTAGATGAAGCCGGGGACGACGCCGATGGGGCTCTGGCCGTAGACCTTGCCGCCGACGGTGGAGTAGTCGGTGAAGCGGTACTTGGCGTCACGCTCCGCCCTGGTGCCCAGGGACGCGAAGAACGTGGGGTAGTCCTTCTTCTCGATGACCGCGGGGATCATCAGGACGTCTCCGTAGTTCTCCGTGTTCATGCGGATCTTGACCTCGCCCTCGTAGTCGGTGAGGGCGTCGAACTCGACCTTCACCCCGGGGTGGGTCCCGTTGAACTCGGCGGCGTACTTCTTCATCGTCCCGTCCTGCACCAGATCGGTCCGGTGGGTGAGGACCGTGATGGACCCCTTGACCTGGGACGGGTCGTCGGGAGCCTTGGCGTCCGCGCCTTTCGAGGAGCCTCCCGTGCCCGTGCAGGCGGGCGCCAGGAGAGCGAGGAGGGCGATCGATCCGGTGAGTGTCGTGCGGCGGTTCGGGTGCATCACGGCTCCGTTCACGGGGCGGACGAGCACGAGTGGGTTGGCTGGTTCGGCACTCTGACAGCCCAGCACTGAACCGGTAAAGTCTCTATTGCGCCAACGATGTCAAAACGTTGCGCCCACTTGTCTCAACCGGTTTAGGGAGTGTGCATGCGTCAGGTCACACCGCTCACCGACGGATGGATCCTGCGACACCCGGACGGCGCCGGGGACACGCTCCCCGCCTCGGTGCCGGGATGTGTGCACACCGATCTGCTGGCGGCCGAACTGATCCCCGATCCGTTCCTCGCGCGGAACGAGACCGAGGTCGCCTGGGTGGGCCGGCGGGACTGGACGTACGAGCGGGACCTGACGGCCGGTCCGTCCGCGTACGAGCGGACGGACCTGGTCTTCGACGGCGTCGACACCGTTGCCGACATCCTCCTCGACGGCCGGCCGCTGGGCCGGGTGCGGAACATGCACCGCTCGTACCGTTTCGACGTGACCGGGACGATCGGGCGGCTCACCGTGCGGTTCGCCTCGGCGTACGCGGAGGCCGAGGCCGTGCGCGGCGAACTGGGCGAGCGGCCCGGCGCGTATGCCGAGCCCTACCAGTACCTGCGCAAGATGGCCTGCTCCTTCGGCTGGGACTGGGGGCCGACGCTGGTCACGGCCGGGATCTGGCGGCCGGTGCGGCTGGAGCGGTGGTCGACGGCCCGGATCGCCCGGGTCCGCCCGCTGGTCACCGTCGAGGACGGAGTGGGGCAGGTCGAGCTGGCCGTGGACGTGGAGCGCTCCCGGGCCGAGGCGCCGCTCACCGTCGAGGCGGCCGTCGGCGGGGTACACGCCCGCGCGGAGATCGACGGGACGGCGGGGACCGTACGCCTCCGGGTGCCTGACGTACGGCTGTGGTGGCCCCGGGGCTACGGCGAACAGCCGCTGTACGACATGGAACTGACGCTGCTGCGCGGTGAGGCCGTGCTGGACTCCTGGCGTCGCCGGACCGGGTTCCGGACGGTGGAGCTGGACACCTCCGACGATGCGTACGGCACCGGATTCACGCTGGTCGTCAATGGGGAGCGGCTGTTCGCGCGGGGGGTCAACTGGATCCCGGACGACGTCTTCCCGTCCCGGATCACCCGGGAGCGCTACCGGCGGCGCCTGGAACAGGCGGCCGGTGCGGGTGTGGACCTGGTGCGCGTGTGGGGCGGCGGGATCTACGAGAGCGAGGACTTCTACGACGCCTGCGACGAGCTGGGACTGGTGGTCTGGCAGGACTTCCCGTTCGCGTGCGCCGCCTACCCCGAGGAGCAGCCGCTGCGCGGGGAGGTGGAGGCGGAGGCCCGTGAGAACGTCGTCCGGCTGATGCCGCACCCTTCGCTGGTGCTGTGGAACGGCAACAACGAGAACCTGTGGGGCTTCCGCGACTGGGACTGGGAGCCGGGGCTGGCCGGGGACTCCTGGGGCGAGGGCTACTACCTCGGCGTGCTGCCCCGCGTCGTCGCGGAGCTGGACCCGACCCGGCCGTACACGGCGGGCAGCCCGTGGTCCGGGTCGTGGCGGCACCACCCGAACGACCCGGCGCACGGTACGCACCACTCCTGGGAGGTGTGGAACCGCACCGACTACGCCGACTACCGGCGGGACGTCCCGCGGTTCGTGGCGGAGTTCGGCTGGCAGGCTCCACCCGCGTACGCCACCCTGCGCCGGGCGCTGCCCGGGGAGGAGCTCGCGCCGGACTCCCCCGGCATGCTGCACCACCAGAAGGCGGACGACGGCAACGGCAAGCTGGAGCGCGGGCTGGCCCGCCATTTCGCCGTACCGGAGGGGGACTTCGACCGCTGGCACTACCTGACGCAGGTCAACCAGGCGCGGGCGGTCGCCGCCGGGATCGAACACTGGCGCTCGCACTGGCCGGTGTGCGCGGGCACCGTGGTGTGGCAGCTCAACGACTGCTGGCCGGTGACCTCGTGGGCCGCGATCGACGGGGACGGGCGGGAGAAGCCGCTGTACCACGAGCTGCGGCGGCTGTACGCGGACCGGCTGCTGACCGTGCGGGCGGATGGGGACGGTGACGGTCTGGTGGTGGCGGCCGTCAACCAGTCCGCCGAGGACTGGCGCGGCGCCCTGCGGCTGCGGCGGATGTCCGTCGACGGCACGGTGATCGCGGAGGCGGCTCCGGTGCTGGCCGCCGGGGCGCGGACCGTGGCCGTCACCGGGGTCCCGGCGGAGCTGGTTCCGGTCGGCCCGAAGGAGTTCCTGGTCGCCGACGCGGACCGGGTGCGGGCGCTGCACTTCCCGGTGCCGGACCGGGAGATCCCGTACCCGCGGCCTGAGTTCGAGGTCGCCCTCGCACCGGACGGCATCACCGTCACGGCCCGCACCCTCGTACGGGACCTGCTGCTCCAGGCCGACCGGCTGGACCCGGACGCACGGGCCGACCGGGGGCTGGTGACCCTGCTTCCCGGGGAAGAGGTGACCATCGGGGTGCGGGGCTGGAAGACTCCGGACCCTCAGACCGCCCGATCCGCCCTGTACTGCGTGGAGCCCACTCGATGACGGCAACGCCGACACCCCGCGTCACCATCAAGGATGTCGCCGCGCGCGCCGGTGTGTCCAAGGGGGCCGTGTCCCTGGCGTTCAACCGGAAGCCCGGTCTGTCGGAGGCGACCCGGGACCGGATCTTCGCGGCGGCGCGCGAGCTGGGCTGGTCGCCGAGCCCGACCGCGCGCACGCTCGCCGGCTCGCGGGTGGACGTGGTGGGCCTCGCGGTGTGCCGGCCCGCCCGGCTCCTCGGCCTGGAGCCGTTCTACATGGAGTTCATCTCCGGCGTGGAGAGCGTCCTGGTCGAGCGGTCCTGCTCGCTGCTGCTGCGGCTGGTGCGCAGCCCGGACGAGGAGGTCGGGCTGATGGAGTCGTGGTGGAGGGGGCGGCAGATCGGCGGATCGATCCTGGTGGACTTCCGGGCCGGCGATCCGCGCCCGGCGGTGGCCGAGCGGCTGGGGGTGCCGGTGGTGGCCGTGGGGCATCCGTCGCTGACGGGCGGGCTGACGTCCGTGTGGACGGACGACGCCACGGCGGTCATCGAGGCGGTCCGGTATCTGGCGGCACTCGGGCACCGGCGGATCGCCCGGGTGGGCGGGGCGGCGGCACTCGGGCACACCTCGATCCGTACGGCGGCGTTCGACGAGGCGGTGCGGGGGTCGGAGCCGGCCGCGCGGGCGTGGCAGGTGGCGACGGACTTCTCCGGGGACGCGGGGGCGCGGGCGACGCGCTCACTGCTGACGGCGGCGCCGGGTGAGCGGCCGACGGCGATCGTGTACGACAACGACATCATGGCGGTGGCGGGGTTGTCGGTGGCGGCGGAGATGGGGCTGCGGGTGCCGGACGACGTGTCGCTGCTGGCGTGGGACGACTCGCAACTGTGCCGGCTGACGCATCCGACGCTCTCCGCCATGAGCCATGACGTCCACGGCTTCGGTGCGGAGGTGGCGCGGACGCTGTTCGGGGTGATCACCGGGGAGGCGCCGGGGTCGCATCCGGTGCCGACACCGGTCCTGACCCCGCGGGGATCCACGGCTCCGCCGTGAGGGTTCCCCCCGGACCGTCCCCGGGGCGCCGCTCTTTTACCCGCCGGAGGGGCTGCGTTCCGACCCCTCCGGCGTTTGAGGAGCGGGGTCCGGGGCAGGGCCCAAGATCGGGACGGGAAGGAGCGGCGGGGGCGAAACCCCCTCACCGGGCGCCGCCAGACGTGTGATGTTCACCGCTCCGGGGGCCGGGACTGGGCAGCCACGTTACCCGCAAGTAGCATGACCCGTAAGCAAGCGCTCAGCATCCCGTATCTGGAGGAGAGCCATCGTGCCTCGTACCGTCAGGGACGTCGTCTTCGTCGACGGCGTCCGCACCCCGTTCGGCAAGGCGGGCCCGAAGGGCATCTACCACGAGACCCGAGCCGACGACCTCGTCGTGAAGGCGATCCGGGAGCTGCTGCGCCGCAACCCCGGTCTCGACCCGAAGAGGATCGACGAGGTCGCCGTCGCCGCGACCACGCAGATCGGTGACCAGGGCCTGACCATCGGCCGCACCGCCGGCATCCTCGCGGGCCTGCCCACCTCGGTCCCGGGCTACTCCATCGACCGCATGTGCGCCGGCGCCCTGACCGCCGTCACCACGGTGGCCGGCTCCGTCGCCTTCGGCGCGTACGACGTCGCCATCGCGGGCGGTGTCGAGCACATGGGCCGCCACCCGATGGGCGAGGGCGTCGACCCCAACCCGCGCTTCGTGAGCGAGAAGCTGGTCGACGAGTCCGCGCTGTTCATGGGCATGACCGCGGAGAACCTGCACGACCGCTACCCCACCATCACCAAGCAGCGCGCCGACGAGTACGCGGTGCGCTCGCAGGAGAAGGCCGCCAAGGCGTACGCCAACGGCAGGATCCAGGCCGACCTGGTGCCGGTCTCGGTGCGCCGCACCAACGAGGAGGCCGGCGAGACGGGCTGGGGCCTGGTCACCGCCGACGAGCCGATGCGTCCGGGCACCACCCTGGAGAACCTGGCCGGTCTGAAGACCCCGTTCCGCGTCCACGGCCGGGTCACCGCCGGTAACGCGGCCGGTCTGAATGACGGCGCCACCGCGTCGATCATCGCGAGCGAGGACTTCGCCCGCGCGAACGACCTCCCGGTGAAGATGCGCCTGGTCGCGTACTCCTTCGCGGGCGTGGAGCCGGAGGTCATGGGCTACGGCCCGATCCCGGCCACGGAGAAGGCTCTCGCCCAGGCGGGCCTGTCCATCTCCGACATCGGCCTGTTCGAGGTCAACGAGGCCTTCGCCGTCCAGGTCCTCGCCTTCCTGGAGCACTACGGCATCGCCGACGACGACGCGCGCGTCAACCAGTACGGCGGCGCCATCGCGTTCGGCCACCCGCTCGCCTCCTCCGGCGTCCGTCTGATGACGCAGCTGGCCCGCCAGTTCGAGGAGCAGCCGCAGGTCCGTTACGGCCTTACCACCATGTGCGTCGGCTTCGGCATGGGCGCGACGGTCATCTGGGAGAACCCGCACTTCGAGGGGGACAAGTGAGCACCACCGCAGAGCTTTTGAAGGGTGCGGCCGAGCTGTTCCCCGGCGAGGTCGTCACCAGCGCGCACGTGCGCCACTTCGACCTGCCGCTGGGGGCGGGGCGCTTCGCGCTCATCACCCTCGACAACGGTCACGACCACACCAAGCCGACCACCCTCGGCCCGCAGTCGCTGGCGAACATCGACGCCGCGATCGACCAGGTCGAGAAGGAGGCTGCGGACGGCGACATCGTCGGCGTCGGCGTCACCGGCAAGCCGTTCATCTTCGCCGTCGGCGCCGACCTCAAGGGTGTCGAGCTGCTGAAGCGGCACGAGGACGCGCTGGCCATCGGCAAGGGCGGTCACGACGTCTTCAAGCGGCTGTCGCAGCTGGCCGTGCCGACCTTCGCGTACTACAACGGCGCCGCCATGGGCGGTGGCGTCGAGGTCGGCCTGCACTGCGCCTACCGCACGGTTTCCGCGGCCCTCCCCGCGTTCTCCCTGCCCGAGGTCTTCCTCGGTCTGGTCCCGGGCTGGGGCGGCTGCACGCTGCTGCCGAACCTGATCGGCGCCGACAAGGCCGTCTCGGTGATCATCGAGAACAGCCTCAACCAGAACAAGCAGCTCAAGGGCGCGCAGGTCCACGAACTCGGCATCGCGGACGCGATCTTCGAGGGCGCGGACTTCCTGGAGCAGTCGCTGATCTGGACGGCGGCCGTCCTCAAGGGCGAGATCGTCGTCGAGCGCCCGGTGATCGACCGTGGCGAGGCCTGGGACCAGGCCGTCGCGCGCGGCCGCTTCATCGCCGACTCCAAGGTGCACGGCGCCGCCCCGGCCGCCTACCGCGCGCTGGACATCATCGCCGCCGCCAAGAACGGCGACCTCCAGCAGGGCTACGACGCCGAGGACAAGGCCCTCGCCGACCTGATCATGGGCGGTGAACTGCGTTCCGGCATCTACGCGTTCAACCTGGTGCAGAAGCGCGGCAAGCGTCCCGCGGGCGCCCCGGACAAGTCGCTGGCCCGCCCGGTCACCAAGGTCGGTGTCGTCGGCGCCGGTCTGATGGCCTCTCAGCTCGCGCTGCTGTTCCTGCGGCGTCTGGAGGTGCCGGTCGTGCTGACCGACATCGACCAGGAGCGTGTCGACAAGGGTGTGGGCTATGTCCACGCCGAGATCGACAAGCTGCTCGGCAAGGGCCGCGTCAACCAGGACAAGGCCAACCGCCTCAAGGCGCTCGTCTCGGGTGTGTTGGACAAGGCCGAGGGCTTCGCGGACGCCGACTTCATCATCGAAGCCGTCTTCGAGGAAATGGGCGTCAAGCAGCAGGTGTTCGCCGAGGTCGAGGCGGTCGCCCCGGCGCACGCCATCCTCGCCACCAACACCTCCTCGCTCTCCGTCTCCGAGATGGCGTCGAAGCTGAAGCACCCCGAGCGGGTCGTCGGCTTCCACTTCTTCAACCCGGTCGCGATCCTCCCCCTGCTGGAGATCGTCCGCGGTGAGCGGACCGACGACGCCTCGCTGGCCACTGCGTTCGGTGTCGCCAAGAAGCTGAAGAAGACCGCGGTGCTGGTCAAGGACGCCCCGGCGTTCGTCGTGAACCGCATCCTGACCCGCTTCATGGGCGAGATCCAGAACGTCATCGACGAGGGCACCCCGGTCGAGGTCGCCGAGAAGGCCGTCGAACCGCTCGGTCTGCCGATGTCGCCGCTGGTGCTGCTCGAACTGGTCGGTCCGGCGATCGGTCTGCACGTGTCCGAGACGCTCAACAAGGCGTTCCCGGACCGTTTCACGGTCTCCCCGAACCTCAAGAAGGTCGTCGGGGCGGGCAAGCGCGGCTTCTACGTCTACGACAGCGGCAAGCCCGAGCTGGACCCGGAGGTCGCCGCGCTGCTCGAGCAGGGCGACACCGTCCTCACCGAGGAGCAGGTGCGGGCGCGGGTGCTGGACGCGGTGGCACAGGAGATCGGGCTCATGCTCGACGAGGGCGTCGTCGCCGAGGCGCAGGACATCGACCTGTGCCTGATCACCGGCGCCGGCTGGCCGTTCCACCTGGGCGGCATCACGCCGTACCTGGACCGTGAGGGCGTCTCCGAGCGCGTGGGCGGCAAGCGGTTCCTGGAGCCGGGCGTGGCGAGCGTCCCGGCGTAGCGGACAGCGGTCCCCGAAGGGGGTGGGTCGCACGGATGACGATCCGTGCGACCCACCCCCTTTCGTCACAGGCGTACCGATGGGACGGCACACCACCTGACCACGTGTCACATGCGTGTCACTTCGTCCCGCTGAGCAGTTGCCGTGGCGTCCACCCGCCGCGCGGCCCGCAGCCGAGTGTGGCCCACGATCCGGCTGCCGCCGTCAGTGGCCGCGCGCTCGCCGCCGGTTGGGCGGCGCCGGCCCTGGCAGAAGGTCCCGGGCGGGCCGCCCCGGTTGGTCTCAGACCTCCCGCCAGGCCCGCAGGGCCAAGCCCGGTTCGTCCTTGCGGCGGGTGAGCAGGAGGGTGCCGGTGGACGGGGCGAGGGAGGCCGCGACCACCTCACCCAGCTCGTCGAGAGCGACGGACACCCGGGCGTCCGGGGGCAGTTGAGGGCCGGACTCGGTCCACCACGCCCCGGCCGGCTCTTCCTCGGTGAGGTACGCGGCGAACGCGATGCGGCCGCTCGCGGAGCGCTGGGCGAGCACGGTGCAGTCGTGACCCGCTATGTCACAGCGCACGGCGGAGACCGGACCGGGACCGGCCGCCGTGATGAGGGGCACCGGTGCCCCGCCGGGCCGCCAGGCGCACAACTCCCCGCGTGCGTCGGTGAAGAAGAGGGTGGTGTGCTCGGCGGAGGTGGCCAGGGCGCGCAGGGTGCCCGGTCGCACGGGCCTCTCGAGGCCCTCCGCCCGTACGGGCTGCTTGCCGGGCTCCTCCTGACGCCAGTGCAGGATCCCGTCCGGGGTGGCCGCGTACAGCTCGATCCGGCCCGACTCCCCCGTCACGGCCGTGAGGTGTTCCTGGACGTCCTCTCCCCCCAGGTCCGCCCACGGGTTCCAGCCGCCCTTCTCCTTCTGGGCGAGCGTGCCCACCCCGCCGCCCTCGGTACGGACGAAGACATGGGCGCGGCCCTGTGCGTCGACGGCGACGGCCGGTGCGCCGGTGCGGTCCCCCTTCTTGTCCGGGTGTCCGAGAGGGCTCCAGTCCAGCGGGGCGAGCCGGGGGCGGAAGTGGGTGGAGTGCACCAGGCCGGACCCGCCGTCCACCGTGGGCCGCCAGGCGACCAGATGGGCGTAGCCGTCGGCGCCGTGGCCGACAGCCGGCCCCGGTCGCAGTTTCTGGTCGCCGCCGATCCTGCGGGGCGCCCCCCAGGGGCCGCCGGGGGCGAGTTCCGCGCGGCACAGGACGGCGTCGTCCGACGGCAGGTAGACGGTGAGGCGGCCGTCGCGGCCGCGGAGGAGCCAGTCGCCGTTCACCACTTCACCCTATGCACAGCGGTTCGCGGGGCGCGGGCGGGGCCCGTCCGCGTGGGACGCTGGCCGTATGAAGGACACCGCCGCCCTGCTCGTGATCGTCGACGCCGCGAATGTCGTCGGGTCGGTGCCCGACGGATGGTGGCGGGACCGCAGGGGTGCAGCGGAGCGGCTGCGCGACCGGCTGGCCGCGGACGGCCTGCCCGGCCGTCCCGGTCCGGTGGAGCTCGTCCTGGTCGTCGAGGGAGCGGCCCGCGGGGTGGAGTCGGTGCCGGGCGTCCGCGTGGAGTCCGCTCCGGGCAGCGGTGACGACCACATGGTCGACCTGGTGGCCGGGGCGGTGCACCGCCCGGTCCTGGTCGTCACGGCCGACCGCGAGCTGCGCCGCAGGGTGGCCGCCCTGGGCGCGGATGTCGCCGGGCCACGGTCCGTACCCCGCTGAACGCCGGGGCAGCCCCGCACAGCCAACCGTCGGCCCCACCACAGAACAGCAGCCCCGAACGCCGCCGGGCCCACGGTCCGTGCCGCTCTGAGAGCGGAGAGGGCCGCCCTGCCGGGGGCCCCGGCGTGGCGGGCCGCCGCCGCGGTCCGCTTCTGCGCGCCGGTGACCGTCCGGGCGCCGGTGGATCAGGCGGGCGGAGTGCGCTCATCTTCGGCTTCGGGCACAGGGTCGTCGTCGCTCCGGCCGGGGCTCCTGACCGGCCCGGTGGCCGGACGGGAACGGCCGGACGGAGCGCGGACCACGGGTCCGGGCCGGTTCAGCGGGAGTCCGGGCCGGACGGCCCGAGGGGCGCCCCCGGCTCGGTTCCCTCGCGCTGGGCCATACGGCTGTGGGTGCGGCTGTAGAGGAAGTAGACGACGATGCCGACCGCCATCCAGACCCCGAAGCGGACCCAGGTCTCCGCGGGCAGGTTCAGCATCAGCCACAGGGAGGCGGCGACCGACACGATCGGCAGCACGGGCACCCAGGGGGCGCGGAACGACCGGTGCAGGTCGGGCCGGCTCCTGCGGAGGATGAGCACGCTGACCGCGACGATGACGAAGGCGAACAGGGTGCCGATGTTCACCAGCGCGGCGAGCTCGTTCAGCGGGGTGAAGCCGGCGAGGATCGCGATGACGACACCGAGCAGGATGGTCGGCCGGTGCGGGGTCCTGAACCGGGGGTGGACCCGGGAGAAGAACCTCGGCAGCAGTCCGTCACGGCTCATCGCGAAGAAGACGCGGGTCTGGCCGAGCAGCAGGATCATGCAGACGGTCGTCAGGCCGACGGCGGCCCCGAAGCTGATGAAGCCCGCGAACCAGGGATGCCCGGTGGCCTTGAACGCGTCCGCCAGCGGGGCGTCCACGGACAGTTCCCTGTAGTTCTGCATACCGGTGACGACGATCGACACCAGCACGTACAGCACGGTGCAGATGAACAGGGAGCCGAGGATACCGCGGGGCATGTCACGCTGCGGGTTCTTGGTCTCCTCGGCGGCGGTGGCGACGATGTCGAAGCCGATGAAGGCGAAGAACACCACCGAGGCGGCCGTGAAGATGCCCATCACGCCGAAGTTGGACGGGGCCCAGCCGAACATCAGCTGGATGAGCGGGGAGTCGAGGCTGTCGCCGGCCGGCACGGGCACGGAGTCCGGGATGAACGGGTCGTAGTTGTCCTTGGTGATGAAGAAGGCGCCGGCGATGATCACGACGAGGACCACGGTCACCTTGATGGCGACGACGACCGAGGTGACGCGGGCGGACAGCTTCATGCCGAGGACGAGGATGCCGGTGAGGACCAGCACCAGGGCGGCGGCGAGGATGTCGAACCCGAAGATGTCGGAGCCCTCACGGCTGCCGAGGGCCGCGGGCATCTGCCAGCCCGCGTTGTCCATGAGCGACTGGATGTAGCCCGACCAGCCCACGGCCACCACCGCCGTGCCGAGCGCGAACTCCAGGACCAGGTCCCAGCCGATGATCCAGGCCGGCAGCTCACCCAGGGAGGCGTACGAGAAGGTATAGGCGGAGCCCGCGACCGGCACGGTGGAGGCGAACTCGGCGTAGCAGAGCGCGGCGAGCGCGCAGACGACACCGGCCACGACGAAGGCCAGGGCCGTGGCCGGCCCGGCGTTGTCCTTGGCGACCGTGCCGGTGAGGACGAAGATGCCGGTGCCGATGATGACACCGACGCCGAAGACGGTCAGATCCAGCGCGGACAGGGATTTCCTGAGCGCGTGCTCAGGTTCTTCGGTGTCGCGGATGGACTGCTCTACCTTCTTCGTCCGGAAGAGGGGGCTTGTCACGGGTACCTCCCACGCTTGTCGTCCTCGACATGGTCGAGAGGGGGCGTAGGTCGTGTGCCCCGGCGCGAGCGCCTTCACGCGGATGGGCCGCGCACGCCACTCTTCGCAGTGGTGTGCGCGGCCCATCCGGGCGACACGCGGAGGGTGGGTCAGTCGCGGGCCGGCTGCACCGAGTCGACGGCGTCCGCGGACGAGCGCTCGTACCGCCCGTCGAGCTTCGCCACCAGACCGGTGACCTGACGGGCGATGTCGGGTGCGGTCAGCCCGATCTCCGCCAGGACCTCGGCGCGGGAGGCGTGGTCGAGGAAGCGTGGCGGGATGCCGAAGTCGCGCAGGGGGACGTCCACCCCGGCATCGCGCAGCGCCTGGGCGATCGTCGAACCGACTCCGCCGACGCGGGAGTTGTCCTCGACGGTGACGACGACACGGTGCTTCTCGGCGAGCGGCGCCATCGCCTCGTCGACGGGCTTGACCCAGCGCGGGTCGACGACGGTGGTGGAGATGCCCTGCCGGTCCAGCAGCCCGGCGATCTCCAGGCACATCGGTGCGAGCGCTCCCACGGAGACCAGCAGCACGTCGGGGGCGTCGGTGCCGGGCTCGCGCAGGACGTCCATGCCGCCGACGCGGCCCACGGCGGGCACGGCGGGGCCGACGGCACCCTTGGAGAAGCGGACCACGGTGGGGGCGTCCTCCACGGCGGTGGCCTCACGCAGCTGGGCGCGGACCTGGTCGGCGTCGCGCGGGGCGGCGAGCCGCAGGCCGGGGACGACCTGGAGGATCGACATGTCCCACATGCCGTTGTGGGAGGCGCCGTCGGTGCCGGTGACACCGGCCCGGTCGAGCACGAACGTCACGCCGCACCGGTGCAGGGCCACGTCCATCAGCACCTGGTCGAAGGCGCGGTTGAGGAAGGTGGCGTACACGGCGAAGACGGGGTGCACCCCGGCGTGGGCGAGGCCGGCCGCGGAGACCGCGCCGTGCTGCTCGGCGATGCCGACGTCGTAGACCCGGTCGGGGAAGCGCTTGGCGAACTTGTCGAGGCCGACCGGCTGGAGCATGGCGGCGGTGATGGCGACGATGTCCTCGCGCTCCTCGCCGAGCTTCACCATCTCCTCGCCGAAGACACTCGTCCAGTCGGCGCCGGAGCTGGCGATCGGCAGGCCCGTGTCGGGGTGGATCTTGCCGACGGCGTGGAAGCGGTCGGCCTCGTCCTGGAGGGCGGGCTGGTACCCACGGCCCTTCTCGGTGAGGCAGTGCACGATCACCGGGCCGCCGAAGCGCTTGGCGCGGGTCAGGGCCGACTCCAGGGCCTCGAGGTCGTGGCCGTCGATGGGGCCGACGTACTTCAGGCCCAGGTCCTCGAACATGCCCTGCGGGGCGATGAAGTCCTTCAGACCCTTCTTGGCGCCGTGCAGCGTGTCGAAGAGGGGCTTGCCGACGACCGGGGTGCGCTCCAGGAGGTCCTTGGTGCGGGTCAGGAAGCGCTCGTAGCCGTCGGTGGTGCGCAGGGTCGCCAGGTGGTTCGCCAGGCCGCCGATGGTGGGCGAGTAGGAGCGCTCGTTGTCGTTGACGACGATGACGAGCGGGCGGTCCTTGGCATCGGCGATGTTGTTCAGTGCCTCCCAGGCCATACCGCCGGTCAGCGCGCCGTCGCCGATGACCGCGACGACGTGGCTGTCGCGCTTCTTGATCTGGTTGGCCTTGGCGATGCCGTCGGCCCAGCCGAGAACCGTGGAGGCGTGGCTGTTCTCGATGACGTCGTGCTCGGACTCCCCCTGCGAGGGGTAGCCGGACAGACCGTCCTTCATCTTCAGCCTGGAGAAGTCCTGCCGGCCGGTCAGCAGCTTGTGCACATAGGACTGATGGCCGGTGTCCCAGAGCACCTTGTCCGTGGGCGACTCGAAGACCCGGTGCAGGGCGATGGTGAGCTCCACCACACCGAGGTTGGGGCCGAGGTGGCCGCCGGTCTTGGAGACCGCGTCGACGAGGAAGGTCCGGATCTCCCCGGCCAGCCGGTCGAGCTCCTCCAGGCTGAGCCGGTCCAGATCGCGCGGTCCCCTGATGCGGGTCAGCAGCGGCACCCGTGCCTCCTTGCAGTAGAGCTGTTC
This sequence comes from Streptomyces sp. NPDC031365, assembly GCF_055569765.1. NCBI lineage: Bacteria > Bacillati > Actinomycetota > Actinomycetes > Kitasatosporales > Streptomycetaceae > Streptomyces > Streptomyces sp. NPDC031365. Next base: position 25,093 of record NZ_JBVIIM010000024.1, read on the forward strand.
GAGCTGTTGCCGGGCGGGTCGAGTCTAATGTTCCGCTCAACCGCACGGCCCTCGGGCCGTGCGTCATACGTCACGCATTCGGCGGTACCCACATTCCCCGCCCCCTACGACACGACTGTGCCCGGTACCTGTGAAGGCACCGGGCACCAGCAACGTACTTCAAGGGCGCGGGGCTGTGTCGATCTGCGGCTCCGCCGCGCGGGCGCGACCAGCCACAGCGCTCCCGCGGCGGAGCGGCTACGCGCGCCCCGCGGTCTTCTGCGTCTTACGGGTGACCGCGTCGATGACGACGGTCGCCAGCAGCACACCACCGGTGATCATGTACTGCACCGGCGAGGCGATACCCTCCAGCGCCAGACCGTACGTGATCGAGATGATGACCATCACACCGAGCAGCGCGTCCCACGTGCGACCACGCCCGCCGAAGAGCGACGTACCACCGATGACGGCCGCCGCGATGACGTTCATCAGGAACTCACCGGTACCGGCACCCTGGTTGGCGGAGGCGATCTTCGAGGCGACGAACAGACCGCCGATCGCGGCGAAGGTGCCGGCGATCGCGAAGACCGAGATCCGGACCATCTCCACGTTGATGCCCGCGCGGCGGGACGCCTCGACGCTGCCGCCGAGCGCGAAGACCTTGCGGCCGTAGGCGGTGCGGCGCAGCACGAAGTCCGTGAGGACGAGGAAGGCCAGGAAGATCACCACGGCCAGCGGCAGGCCCTTGTACTGGTTGAAGACGATCGCGGCGGCGAACGCCAGGATCGCGAGCAGCACGGTCCGCACGATGATCTCGTTCAGCGGGCGGGACGGCACCCCGGCGGCCTCGCGGCGGCGGTTGTCGAAGAACGCGGCGAGGAAGTACCCCACGGTCACGACGACCGCCAGGCCGTATGCGGCGGCCACATCCGAGAAGTAGTAGCTGGTCAGCTTGACGACCAGGCCCTCGGAGTCGAGGTTGATGGTGCCGTTGCTGCCGAGGATCTGCAGCATGAAGCCCTGCCAGAACAGGAGTCCGGCCAGGGTCACGGCGAACGCCGGGACGCCGATGCGGGCGAAGATGAAGCCGTGGAGGGCGCCGGCCACCGTGCCGGTGAGAACCGCCAGCACCAGGGCCAGGATCTCGTTCATCCCGTGGGTGACGCTCATGACCGCGAAGGCGGCGCCCGCGACACCGCTGACCGAGCCGACCGACAGGTCGATCTCCCCGAGCAGCAGGACGAAGACGATACCGACGGCGATCATGCCCGTGCCGACCATGGCGACGGACATGTCGGAGAAGTTGCCGGCGGTGAGGAAGTTGGAGTTCAGGCTGGTGAAGATGGCCCAGATGACCAGCAGGCCGACCACGACGGGGATGGAGCCGAGGTCACCGGCCTTCATCTTCCGCTTGAACTCGTTCCAGTAGCCCAGCAGACCCTGTTCACGGACCAGCAGCCGGGGGTCGACCACGGTGACCGCGGCGGCGGCCGCCTCGGGGTTCTCCACGGCGTGGTCCTCGGCGGGGGCGGAGGTCTTTTCGGTGCTCACTTCGTGATCTCCCCATTGGTGCGCGCCGCACGACGGGTCACGGCGTTGTCCGTGGCGCCCGTGATGGCGGAGATGATCTCTTCCTGCGAGGTCGACTTGACCTCGAAGACGCCGTTGTTGCGCCCGAGGCGCAGGACGGCGACCTTGTCCGCCACGGCCTTCACATCGGCCATGTTGTGGCTGATGAGGATGACCGCGTGACCGCGCTCGCGCAGCCGCTCGACCAGGTCGAGGACCTGCGCGGTCTGCTCGACACCGAGGGCGGCGGTGGGCTCGTCGAGAATCACCAGCTTGGGCTCGCCGAGCATGGACCGGGCGATGGCCACGACCTGGCGCTGGCCTCCGGAGAGCGAGGCGATCGGGATCCGGACGCTGGGGATGCGGATCGAGAGCGTGTCGAGAAGCTCACGGGAGCGGCGCTCCATCTCGACCTCGTCCAGGACACCGCGCCTGCGCAGCTCCCGGCCCAGGTAGAGGTTGCCGACGACATCGATGTTGTCGCACAGCGCGAGGTCCTGGTAGACCGTCGCGATGCCCAGGTTCTGGGCGTCGTGGGGCCTGTTGATCTGGACGGTCTTGCCGTCCCACTCGATGACACCCTCATCGATGGGATGCACGCCGGCGATCGTCTTGACCAGCGTGGACTTTCCGGCGCCGTTGTCGCCCACCAGGGCGACCACCTCACCGGCGTGGACCTCAAGCTCTACGTCGGTGAGCGCCTGGACGGCACCGAACCGCTTGGAGACCCCGCGCAACGCCAGCACGGGCGTAGCGGACACGTGAACCATCTCCTTCGCCGCCTGACCCGGCGGGAGGTTGTGCAGAGAATTTTTGGGGGGTGTTCCGTCCGGCGCCCCGCGTAGCTTGCGGGGCTGATGTGTGCGGGGCGCCGGACGGAAGCGCGTGGCAGTCGGTCCCGGGAGGGAGTCCGGATCGCGGACTCCCTCGTGTGTCACGGGACGCGGGGACTGCTTACTCCAGACCGATCTTGTCGCAGGCGGCCTTGTACTTGCCCGTGCAGATCTCCTGGACGGTGTGGATGCCGTCCTTGATCACGGTGTCGTTGATGTTCTCCTGCGTCAGCGACACGACCGGGACGAGGACGGACGGGACACCCTTGGTGGTGGGGCTGTCGACCTTGTCCTTGGCGACGGAGTCCAGCGACTTGCCCTGGGCGAGCAGGACGGCCATCTCCGCGGCGGCTTCCGCCTCCTGCGGGTAGGGCTTGTAGACGCTCATGTACTGCTCACCGGTGACGATCCGCTGTACACCCGCGAGTTCGGCGTCCTGGCCGGTGACCGGGACGTCGGCGATACCGGCGGCCTTCAGGGCGGTGATGATGCCGCCCGCCATGCTGTCATTGGCCGAGTAGACGCCGATGATCTTGTCCTTGCCAATGGCGGAGATGGCGCCCTCCATGTTGGCGTTGGCGTTCTCCGGCTTCCACTCCTTGGTGTCGTACTCGCGGCCGACGTTCACCTTGCCGTCGAGGACGGAGTGCGCCCCCTGCTTGAACAGGGCGGCGTTCGGGTCGGTGGAGGACCCGTTCATCATGACGATCTGGCCGTCCTTGGCCTTGTCGCCCAGGGCCTCGAGGAGCGCCTCGCCCTGGGTCTTGCCGACGGTCACGTTGTCGAACGAGGTGTAGGCGTCGATCGGACCCTCGGCGAGACGGTCGTAGGCCACGACCGGGATGCCCGCGTCCTTGGCCTTCTTCACAGAGCCGGCGATGGCCTTGGAGTCCACCGCGTCCACGATGAGCACGTCGACCTTGTTGGTCACCATCGTGTCGACCTGCTGGTTCTGCAGGCTGGCGTCCTGCTTGGCGTTGGCGTAGACCACCTCGCCCTTGTTGTTCGTGAGCTCCTTGACCGTCTTCTCGATCAAGGGCTTGTCGAACTTCTCGTACCGCGCGGTCTGGGCATCCGGCAGGAGCAGACCGACCTTGATGTCGTCGCCCTTGGCTGCGCCGCCGGAGTCCTTCTTGTCGCCCGCCTCCTCGGCACTGCCACAGGCAGCGAGCGAGACGGCCATGGCACCCGCGGCAATGGCCACAGCAGTACGACGCATACGCGTGTTCATTTCAGAAACCTCCCTGACGAGGCCGCGACGTTGCGGCCGAGGTGGCTGGAAGTCAACTCGGCCACACGTGCGACGTCAAGAAGTAAATCCTTAACGAGATGGCAACGGTGCCATCCGTTCTCTAAGTGAAGGCGGGACTGGCCGCGGCGAGGGACCCCGTCGCGGTGCCGTCCAAGAGGGTCGAATCGCCCATCTCGCTCAGGGCGAGAGCGAGCGCTCCGAGCACCTCCGCACGGCCCCCAAGTGCCCCGGGGAGAACGGACAGTTGACGTGCCGCACTGGGGATCGCATAGCGGCTCACGGACTCCCGGATCGGCCCGAGCACCAGCTCTCCGGCCTCGGCGAGATCACCACCGAGAACAACCCGGCTCGGGTTCAGCAGATTGCAGAGATTGGCGACTCCACTGCCGATGTGGCGGCCGACGTCGGCGATCACCCGACGGCAGCCCGGGTCACCGTCCCGCGCCAGTCTGACGACGCCTTCCATCGTCAGATCGGTGCCGTGGCTGGGCTGGAGCAGCGGGAGCACGTAGCGCGCGGCCGTGAAGGTCTCCAGGCAGCCACGGTTGCCGCAGCGGCACACGGGGCCGGATTCGTCGAGTGTAATGTGCCCTATCTCACCCGCGGTGCCGCCCGGGCCGCGGTAGATCTTGCCGCTGATCACCAGACCCGCGCCCACACCGCTGGCCACCTTGATGTAGGCCAGGTCGCGCACGCCCCGGCCGCTGCCCCAGACCATCTCGCCGAGGGCGCCGAGGTTGGCGTCGTTGTCCACGTGCACCGGCACGCCGAGCCGCCCCCGCAGCTCCTCGGCGGGCTTGGTGCCGGTCCAGCCGGGCAGGATCGCGGTCGAGCCCAGGGTGCCGGATTCCACGTCGATCGGACCGGGTACGCCGAGACCCACCCCGGCGACCTTGGAACGGTCCACGCCGGTCGCCTCGATCAGCCGGCTGACCAGCTGTTCCGCCCGGTCGAAGCCCTGGGTCGAGGAGGCGTCCACGTCCAGCGGCTCGGACTCCTCGGCCAGCACCTGGTGGGCGAGGTTCCCGACCGCGACCCGCAGATGGGTGTGCCCGAAGTCGACCCCGATGACGATGCCCGCGTCCCCGCTCAGCGAGACGGCGCGGGCCCGGCGTCCACCCGACGAGGTCGGGGTGACCTCCACCGTTCCCCTGGCCTTCAGTTCCCGGACGATGTTGGAGACCGTGGCGGCGGACAGGCCGGTCGTCCTCGCGATCTCGGCCTGGGTGAGGGAACCCGCAAGACGTACTGCTCGAACGACCCGCTCCAGGTTGGCTCGGTGCAGCGACGACTGCGACCCCGGAGTCTCCACGACGACCTCCTGCGCGCGGGGCCGCATCGGTGAGGCCCCTCTCATGTCCAACTAGTGAACTCTAAGATGAGCCGTTCGGGTCACCTCCCGTCAAGAGGTTGAACCGTTTCCGAGTGCATGGACACACACGGACACGCCGCTCCCAGGGGCGGGAGCGGCGTGTGAACGACGAAATCCGGAGGGTTACTTCAAGGTTGCGGACGTGAGGCCGGCCTGCACCTGCCGCTGGAAGGAGAGATAGACCACCAGCATGGGCACCATGGCGATGGTCACCCCCGCGAAGAGCACGGGAAGGTCGGAGGCGTAGCCCTGCTGCTGCTGGAGCTGGATCAGCCCCTGGGTCAGCACATAGCGTTCCGGATCGTCACCGCTCTGCGGCTGCATCAGCACGGTCGGCAGGATGTACTGGTTCCACTGGCCCAGCGTGTTGAAGATGCCGACGCTCAGCAGACCCGGCTTGGCCATCGGCACCATCACCTGGAAGAAGGTCCGGGTGTGCGAGGCGCCGTCCAGGATCGCCGCCTCGAAGACCGCCGTGGGCAGGGTCCGGAAGAAGGCGTGCATGAAGAACACCGTGAACGGCAGGGAGTAGGCCACGTACACCAGGGCCAGGCCGTGGTAGGTGTTCAGCATGTCCAGCCGCTTGACCATGAAGAACAGCGGGACAAGGGCCAGGAAGACGGGGAACATCGCGCCCGCGACGAAGAAGTAGTACAGCAGGCGGTTGCCCCGGAACTCGTAGCGGGCCAGCACATAGGCCGCCATCGCGCCGAACAGCATCGTCAGCGGCACGGAGATCACGAGCACGAGGACCGTGCTGGTGAAGTAGTCGCCGATGCCCTTCTCCCAGGCGCGGGAGAAGACACCCAGGTCCCAGTTCTGCGGCCAGCCGAAGGCCGAGCCGCCGATCTGGGCGTCGGTCCGGAAGGAGCTGAGCACCAGCCACAGCAGCGGCAGCACGATCAGCACCGCCCAGAGGGCGAGGAAGCCGTGCGAGAAGACGTTCAGCACGACGCCTTCGCTCTGCTGGCCGCCGGGGCGGACGGTGCCCCTGCTCACGGGCGGGGGCGGGGTGGGGCCGCCGGTGGGTGCGGTTTCCTTGAGAGGTGCGCTCATCGTCGTTGCTCCGCCTCAGAACTCGATGCGCTCGCGACGGGTGGCGCGCAGCATGACCACGGACACGATCAGGGTGAGGACCAGCATGACCACGCCCATGGCGCAGGCGTAGCCGCTCCGGCCGTACAGCAGGAAGTTGCGCATCATCACGGTCGACATGACCTCGCTGTGGTGGTCGGGGCCACCGCCGTAGTCGCCGGCGGTCATGGTGGAGACCAGGATGAACATGTCCATCGCCGCGATGCCGAGATAGACCCAGGCGGTCTGCACGGAGTCCCACAGCAGCGGCAGGGTGATGCGGAAGAAGGACTGGGTGCGGCTCGCTCCGTCGATCAGGGCGGCCTCGTAGATGTCGCGCGGAATGGACTGCATGGCGGCGGAGAAGAGCACCAGATAGAAACCGACGCCGTGCCAGACGACCACCGCCATGAGGGCCCACAGCACGAAGTTCGGCTCGTTGAGCCATTCCACGGGGCTCTGGCTGTCGACCAGTCCGAGTTTGATCAGGACGCCGTTGAGCATGCCGCCACCGTCACTGCGGTAGACCGCGCCGAAGAGCACGGCCAGGATGGCCAGCGACAGGACCTGCGGGAAGAAATAGATGACCCGGTAGTACTTCGATCCGGCGACCCCCGAGACGCCTCCGGAACGACCCCGTCCGCCCGCGTTCAGCATGAAGGCGAAGAAGAGCGCGAGCAGAATGGTGATCACCGGGATGAACACCAGGAACAGGATGTTGTGCCAGATGGCACCCATGAAGATGTCGTCCTTGAACAACGCCGTGTAGTTGTCCAGGCCGACAAAGTTGAAGCTCTGCGACTGCCCCTTCCAGTCGGTCAGTGAATAACCGAAGGTCTGGATGTACGGCCAGATCACGAAGATCACATAGAGCGCCACGGGAAAGAGGAGAAATCCCGCGACGAACCGGTGCTGCCCTGTGCGCATGGCGTTCCTGCCCCTGGGTGTGGCCGCGGGGGGGGGGGGGGGGGGGCGGTGTGCGGGGGGGGGGGGGGGGGGGGGGGGGGGGTGGGGGGGGGGTGGGGGGGGGGGGGGGTGGGGCTTGTTGTTTGTATCCGCTGGAGTCA
>NZ_JBVIIM010000024.1:32248-128113 GCF_055569765.1 Streptomyces sp. NPDC031365
AAAAAAAATAACATAAAACCCAAGGAGAAAGAGGAGAACCCCCAAGACGACCTGGTCCCCCCCTGTGCCCCTGCTTCCCCTCCCCCGGGGTGCACCCCCCCCGCCCCCCCCCCCCCCCCCCCCCCCAGTGCGGTCGGTCGAGCGGTATCAGTCGCGGCGGTTCTTCTTCGAGGCCGGGTCCTTGGCCTGCTTGTCGACCGCTGCCTGGGCCCGCTTGAGCCACTCCTTGGGCTGAATGCGCTTGGCCATCAATTCGTTGGAGGCGTTCTCGATGGCGGTGCCCATCTCGCTGTACCACTCGGTGTACAGGAAGCGGAAGGTGTTGTCGCCGGCCGCCTTGGATGCCTCGACGGTGGACTGGGTGCCCGGCCGCAGCTGCACGCCCGGGTCCACACCGTCCTTGAGGATGGTCAGCGAGTTCGCCTCCTTGGCGAACAGCGTCGACCATTCCTTGGAGAGCATCATCCGCATGAACTCCTTGGCCGCGGGCAGGTTCTTGGCCTTGGACGGGATGATGAAGGGCTCACCGGAGCCCGCCCGGATCGCCTCGAAGGGCAGCGCGCTGTCCGCCAGCAGCGGCATCGGCAGGAACTTCATGTCGAAGTCGGCCGGTGTCGTCTTGAGCTGCTCGTTCTCGATCCAGGAGCCACTGGTGATGAACGCGGCCTTGTACTGGTTCCAGCGGGTCTGCGACTCGGTGTGGGTCAGGCCGTTCGTACCGGGCATCAGATAGCCCTTCTCGACGACCTCGTAGACGGCCTCGACGGCCTCGGTGGCGGCGTCGGAGCCGACGAACGCCTTGGGGTCGAGGTTGTCGATCGCCTTCATGGCGTCCAGGCCGCCCTTCTTGGCGATCAGGTCCATGATGGCGACGTTGATGTAGTACGGGTACTTGCCCTGGTGCGCGAGGCCGCCGATGCCCTCCGCCTTGGCGTCCTTGCAGATGGCGAGGAAGTCGTCCCAGGTCTTGGGCGCCTCCCAGCCCTTCTCCTGGAAGAGCTTGCCGGAGTACCACAGCCCCCACACCGTGTAGATGTAGTTGAGGGCGACGAGCTTGCCCTCCTGCATGCCGGCGTCGAGCGTGCCGGGAATGAGGGTGTCGCGGACCTTCGTGTCCGGGTCGTCGACCGAAGGGGCGTCCAGCACTTCGGCGAGGTCGAGGAGCTGGCCGTTCTTGTGCAGGACGTCGATCGGGATCTGCTGGGCGCCGGAGTCGTCGACGATGTCCGGCGGATTGCCGGCGTTGAACCGCGGCTGGAGTTTGCCCGTGATCTCCTGGGTGCCGGTGTGGACGGAGGTGACACCCCGCTTCTTCTTGAAGTCGGCTTCCCACGCCTTGGCGTAGGCGTCGCCGTAGCCGCCCTTGAAGATGACGACGTCGAGCTTGCTGCCTTCCTTGACGCCGAAGGGGTTGGACTCGGACGTCTTTCCCTCGTTCTGGCCGGAGTCGCCGTCCCCGCCCCCGCTGGCACACGCGGACAGGAAGCTCATCGCCGGTACCGAAACCAGACCGAGCGCGGCGGACCGCTTGATCAGTGCGCGGCGTCCCACGCCGGTCGTGCTGTTGTCACCGGTGCCGTTGTTCTCGGCGGAAGTGGATCCCATGCTCAAGTCCTCGCCTTCTCCAGGACTCAGGCGGTGAACCGGATCCTTCCCGGCACCGCGTTCGGGTCAAGCTGGGTCGTGCAGGAAGTGCGGCCGTACATGATCGGGTGCCGTGAAGATGCCCCGGAGTGCCGACAGGTATAGTCCACTTCACGCCGACGGAGCAAGATCAAATGCAAGGTTCCCCTCTGGTCTTTTCCGAGTTGAGACCTCACGGACATATGAGCCCCCCGGTGCGCTCCGCAGCGGAAAAGTCCCTGCCGCGAGAGCCGGATGCCGCATTCAACCCCTTGACACCATGGGCCACTTGACCCACTACTGGTCCTTGCGCACTGCGGTTGACAACGTTGTCCAGCGCCGGGAGGGTGCTCGCGCATGGAACAGAGGGTTCGGCACAGATGGAGCACGGCGGTCGTCGCGACGACCGCCTTCGCTTTGGCCGCTGGCTCACAGGGCATCGCTGTGGCGCTGCCCCAGGCACCGCCGAAAGCGGACCGTGATTTCGCGTCGTCGTTCGAGTCCGGGGACCCCGCCCCGGACTGGCAGAACACCGTCGAGACCACGCCGGGCGGCGAGAAGCGTGCCTCGGGTGTGGACGGTGGGTTCACGTCCGGCATCCCGGGCAATGTCACCGAGCACGTCACGGGGGTGCGCGCCAGCGGGGAGAACACGGGCGGCAAGGAGGTGAAGGGGAACCTCTTCGACGGCGAGTCCGCCACCAAGTGGCTGACCTTCGCGCCGACCGGCTGGATCGAGTTCGACCTCAACGAACCGAAGAAGATCGTCAAGTACGCCCTCACCTCGGCCAACGACCACGACGAGCGCGACCCACTGGACTGGACGCTGAAGGGTTCGGCGGACGGCGAGACCTGGCAGACCCTGGACACCCGCTCCGGACAGTCCTTCGAGGAGCGGTTCCAGACCAAGACGTACGAGCTCGCCGAGACGGCCGAGTTCTCGCACTGGCGGCTGGAGTTCACCAAGAACAACGGGGCGAACGACGCCCTCCAGCTCGCCGAGGTCCAGCTGTCCACCGGCGTCGCCGACCCGATACCCAAGGACATGCTCTCCCTCGTCGACGGCGGCCCGGCCGGCTCGCCGACGGCGAAGGCGGACGCCGGCTTCACCGGCAAGCGCGCCCTCAGGTACGCCGGCCGGCACACCACGGACGGCCGGGCGTACTCGTACAACAAGGTCTTCGACGTCGATGTGAAGGTCGAGCGCCGTACGGAGCTGTCGTACAAGATCTTCCCGTCGATGGCGGACCGGGACCTGGACTACGACGCCACCCATGTCTCCGTCGATCTGGCCTTCACGGACGGCACCTATCTGAGCGGCCTGAAGGCGACGGACCAGCACGGCTTCCCGCTGACGCCGCGCGGCCAGGGCGACTCCAAGGTGCTGTACGTCAACCAGTGGAACAGCGTGCGCTCCGCGATCGGCTCGGTGGCCGCCGGCAAGACCGTCGACCGGATCCTGGTGGCGTACGACTCCCCGAAGGGCCCGGCGAAGTTCCGCGGCTGGCTGGACGACGTGGCGCTGAAGCGGGTGCGGCCCGAACGGCCGAAGGCCCATCTGTCCGACTACGCGGTGACGACCCGGGGCACCAACTCCAGCGGCGCCTTCTCGCGCGGCAACACCTTCCCCGCGACGGCCGTACCGCACGGGTTCAACTTCTGGACCCCGGTCACCAACGCCAGATCGACGAGCTGGCTGTACGACTACGCGAGCGGCAACAACGACGACAACCTCCCGACGATCCAGGCGTTCAGCGCGAGCCACGAGCCCAGCCCTTGGATGGGCGACCGGCAGACCTTCCAGGTGATGCCGTCGGTCGCCTCCGGCACCCCGGACCTCGGCCGTGAGGCACGCGAGCTGGCCTTCCGGCATGAGAACGAGACCGCGCGGCCGTACTACTACGGGGTGCGGTTCGAGAACGGCGTGAAGGCCGAGATGACGCCGACGGACCACGCGGCGATGATGCGCTTCACCTTCCCCGGTGACGACGCGAGCGTGCTGTTCGACAACGCCGGCGACGAGAACATCCCCGACCGGGGCGGTCTGACCCTCGACAAGGACAACGGCACCTTCACCGGGTACTCGGACGTCAAGTCCGGCGGGTCCACGGGGGCGACCCGGCTGTTCGTCCACGGCGAGTTCGACAGCTCGGTCACCGGCGGTGACTCCAGCGGCCTCAAGGGCCACCTGCGCTTCGACGCCGGCCGGGACCGTACGGTGACGCTGCGCCTGGCCACCTCGCTGATCAGCGTCGACCAGGCGAAGGACAACCTGCGCCGGGAGCTGCCGGACCGCACCTCCTTCGACACGGTCAAGCGGAACGCCCAGCGCCAGTGGGACCGGATCCTCGGCAAGGTCGAGGTCGAGGGCGCCACCGAGGACCAGCTGACCACGCTGTACTCCAGCCTCTACCGGCTGTACCTGTACCCGAACTCGGGCCACGAGAAGGTGGACGGAAAGTACCGGTACGCCTCTCCCTTCTCGAAGGCGGAAGGGCCCGACACCCCGACACACACCGGCGCGAAGATCGTCGACGGCAAGGTGTACGTCAACAACGGTTTCTGGGACACCTACCGGACCACCTGGCCGGCGTACTCCTTCCTGACCCCGTCCAAGGCCGCCGAGCTGGCGGACGGCTTCGTGCAGCACTACAAGGACGGCGGCTGGACCTCCCGCTGGTCCTCCCCCGGCTACGCGGACCTGATGACCGGCACCTCCTCGGACGTCGCGTTCGCGGACGCGTACGTCAAGGGCGTCGACCTCGACGCGGAGGCGGCGTACGACGCGGCGGTGAAGAACGCCACCGTCGTGCCCCCGTCCTCCGGTGTGGGCCGCAAGGGCATGGCCACCTCGCCCTTCCTCGGCTACACGAGCACCGAGACGCACGAGGGCCTGTCGTGGGCGCTGGAGGGCTTCCTCAACGACTACGGCATCGCGAAGATGGGCGAGGCCCTGTACAAGAAGACCGGCGAGAAGCGCTACAAGGAGGAGGCCGCGTACTTCCTCGACCGCGCCCAGGACTACGTCAACCTCTTCGACTCCGAGGCCGGGTTCTTCCAGGGCCGGAACCTCAAGGGCGACTGGCGGGTCGAGTCCTCCGAGTACGACCCGCGCATCTGGGGCTACGACTACACCGAGACCAACGGCTGGGGCTACGCCTTCACCGCCGCGCAGGACAGCCGCGGTCTGGCCAACCTGTACGGCGGGCGCGAGGGCCTCGGCGACAAGCTCGACGAGTACCTGTCCACACCCGAGACGGCCGCCCCGGAGCTCAAGGGCTCCTACGGCGGGGTCATCCACGAGATGATCGAGGCGCGCGACGTCCGGATGGGCATGTACGGCCACTCCAACCAGGTGGCCCACCACGCGCTGTACATGTACGACGCGGCCGGGCAGCCCTGGAAGACACAGGCGAGCGTGCGCGAGGTGCTGTCCCGCCTCTACACGGGCAGCGAGATCGGCCAGGGCTACCACGGCGACGAGGACAACGGCGAGCAGTCGGCCTGGTACCTGTTCTCCTCGCTCGGCTTCTACCCGCTGGTCATGGGCAGCGGCGAGTACGCCATCGGCTCCCCGCTGTTCACGAAGACGACCGTGCACCTGGAGAACGGTCGCGAGCTGGTCGTCAAGGCGCCGAAGAACAGCGCGAAGAACGTGTACGTGCAGGGCCTGAAGGTCAACGGCAAGCGCTGGAACTCCACTTCGCTGCCACACTCGGTGATCGCCAGGGGCGGTGTCCTGGAGTTCGACATGGGCCCGCGTCCGTCGTCGTGGGGCACGGGCAAGAACGCGGCGCCCGTGTCGATCACCCAGGACGACGAGATTCCCACGCCCCGCGAGGACGTGCTGAAGGGCGAGGGCGAACTGTTCGACAACACGTCGGCGACCGGCTCCACGGTGTCCACCGTGGAGCTCCCCGTCACCGGGGACACCAAGGCGGTGCAGTACACGCTGACCTCCTCGGACCACACCAAGGCGCCCACGGGCTGGGTGCTCCAGGGTTCGGCCGACGGGGAGACGTGGACGGACCTGGACCGGCGGACGGACGAGTCCTTCCGCTGGGACCGGCAGACCCGCGCCTTCTCGGTGGACCGTCCGAAGACCTACGGCCACTACCGGCTGGTGCTGACCGGTGAGGCGACACTGACGGAGGTGGAACTGCTGAGCTGACCACTGCTCACATGGCGGGTCCGGGCACCGTCCGGGCCCGCCTTCTCCATGGCTTTCCCCAGGCCGACAGGTACCTCTCCCGTCCCCGGTGCATCAGAATGGGAGGCCGGCTCCCGGTGCTCTCCGGGCGGCTTCCTCCGACCGCGAGGGGCGAGCGGGGATGACGGACTCCGGGGACTTCGACGCGGCCTGGCTGCCGACGGCCGCGTTCCGGGCGGTCGGCAGCCGTCGCTCGCTGACACGCGGTGGGGCGGCACCGCTGGTGGAGACGGTGCGCGGTGAACTGGCGGACGCCTGCGAGAGGTTCGGGGGGCAGGTCGTACGGGACGGCGAGGACGCGGAGCTGGTTCTTGAACTGGCCGACGACAAACGGCTCGGCGACGAGGGGTTCGCGATCAAACGCCGGGCCGGCACCACGACCGTGTCCGCGTCCGGCGGACGCGGACTGCTGTACGGCCTGTTCCACGTCGTACGACTCGGGGAGGAGGCCTTCACCGGGGAGCGCGACCGGGAGGTCCACCGTCCGGCGCTCGCGACGCGCATGCTGGACCACTGGGACAACGTGGCCGTGCACCCGGTCATGGGCCAGGTCGAGCGCGGCTACGCGGGCGGATCACTGTTCTGGGCGGACGGACGGGCACGCGGCGACCTGCGCCGGGTGCGGGCGTACGGCAGGCTGCTCGCCGCGTGCGGGATCAACGCCGTCGCCGTCAACAACGTCAATGTGCACGAGACCGAGGCACACCTGCTCACCGACCGGATCGGCGAAGTGGCCGCGATCGCGGACGTGTTGCGCCCGTACGGCATCCGGACACATCTGTCGGTGACCTTCGCCGCGCCGACGGTGCTCGGCGGCCTGCCCACGAGCGACCCGCTGGACGAGGCGGTGCGCGGATGGTGGGCGGAGGCGACCCGCGGGGTGTACGACGAGATCGGTGACTTCGGCGGGTACGTGGTCAAGGCCGACTCGGAGGGCCGGCCCGGCCCGTTCGCGTACGGCCGTTCGCACGCCGACGGTGCGAACATGCTGGCCGCCGCGCTGGAGCCGTACGGCGGCACGGTGCACTGGCGGGCCTTCGTCTACGACCACCGCCAGGACTGGCGGGATCGCAGCACCGACCGGGCGCGGGCCGCGTACGACCACTTCACGCCGCTGGACGGCGAGTTCGCGCCCAACGCGGTGCTCCAGGTCAAGCACGGGCCGATGGACTTCCAGGTGCGTGAGCCCCTCTCCCCGCTGATCGGCGCGATGCCGGACACCCGGCTCGCGGTGGAACTGCAGGTCACGCAGGAGTACACCGGGCAGCAGCAGCACGCGTGCTGGCTGGGTCCGATGTGGAGGGAGGCACTGCGGTTCCGTCCGGACGGCGAGGTGAGCGCCGGGCGGCTGGCGGACGGGCTCGTGGCCGTGTCGAACGCCGGTGACGACCCGTTCTGGACCGGTCATCCCCTCGCCCAGGCCAACCTCTACACCTTCGGGCGGCTGGCCTGGGACCCGGTGGCGGACCCTGGGACCATCCTCGACGAGTGGATCGCGCTGACCCATCCGGGAGCGGAGGAACGGCTGGCCGACGGTCTGCGCGCGGTACTCGCCGGCTCCTGGTCGACGTACGAGAAGTACACCGCCCCGCTCGGGGTGGGTTTCATGGTGCAGCCGGGGCACCACTACGGGCCGAGTGTCGACGGCTACGAGTACAGCCCGTGGGGCACCTATCACTTCGCCGACCGGGACGGCGTCGGCGTGGACCGCAGCACGGCGACCGGCACCGGGTACGCCGGTCAGTACGCGGGGCCGTGGGCCGAGGTGTACGGGTCGCCGGACACCTGCCCGGACGAACTGCTGCTCTTCTTCCACCATGTGCCCTACGGCCATGTGCTGCACAGCGGCAAGACCGTGATCCAGCACATCTACGACACCCATTTCGAGGGCGTCGAGGAGGCCGAGGAGGCGCGCCGGGTGTGGGCGGGCCTCGCGGACCTGATGGACCCGGCGCGTCATGCGCGGGTGGCGGAGCGGTTCGAGGAGCAGCTGCGCAGTGCCCGCGAGTGGCGCGACCAGGTCAACAGCTACTTCCTGCGCAAGTCGGGGGTCCCGGACGATCGGGGACGCACCATTCACTGAGGCCGCGGGACTGCCATGCCGAGCGGGTCGGGGGTCAACAGGCGGTGGTCCTCCTCCCCCGCGTCCTCGGGCCGTTGCTCCGGGTCGTGGTCACCGTCGTGGGGATCCACGGGGTGCGGGGCGCCGTCACGCCGTGAAGTGCTCCTCGGTGTCGGCGATCACCGATCGGCTGCTGTGCAGCAGGGAGAGCAGCAGCGGGGCGGCGAGCAGGGCGGGCAGGGCCTCGGTGAGCAGGGCGGTGCCGGCGGCCGTCAGGATCAGCAGTGAGAGGGCGCCGAGGGTGGCTCGGGGGTGCCGGAACAGGAAGTACCCGGCGAGGCGGGCGATGTCGCGGGCGCGGAAGGTGAACAGGGCGGTGAGCACCAGGGCGTGCGCCCCCCACAGGAGGGAGCCGGTGCCGATCAGCGCGAGCAGGGCCGCCCACCAGCCGGGCAGTCCGGTGGCGGAGAAGTGGGTGAGGGTGAAGGCGATCACCGTGAGCCAGGTGAGCAGCGGCGCCCACAGTCGCAGTACGGGGCGGGCGTTGCTCCGCAAGCCGCGCCGGAAGGCGCGGGCGGGGTGGAGGTCGGTGAGGTCGGTGCTGCGGTGGTGCAGGGCGTAGAGGGCGGCGGAGACGGCCGGGCCCAGGGGCAGCAGGCAGACGGCGGCGAGGGGGAGGTTGGCGGGGTCGGGTGCGAGGAGGACGAGACCGGCGAGGCCCGGAGCAGCGGTGAGCAGCAGCAGGGCCTCGACGGTGACCAGGGTGTGGATCAGGGCGGCGGCGCGGGACAGCAGTTCTTCAGGCCGAGGCTGGTGGAGATCGTCTTCTCCGACTCGATGTTCTGGCGCAACTACGGCAACACCGTCCTGTACACGGTGGTCTCCACCGCCGTCGCCATGGTGCTCATGCCCCCGGATGAACTGGCACACCACCGCCCGGACATCGACGAGCCCCCGGACTTCGACGCTCCCGCGGTCCGCGGTCTGCTCGACCCGCGGGACTACCACTACCGCCGGCTGATCACCGACGCGGTCCGCGCGGTGGCGGCCGTACGGACACTGCCGGGGGTGGACGCCTCCCGGGTCGCGGCGGCGGGCAACAGCCAGGGCGGCGGGCTCGCACTGGCGGTGGCCGGCCTGGTACCGGATCTGGCGGCCGTCCTGGCCACCGCACCACTGCTGTGCGGCATCCGCCGCGCCCTCGACCTCACCGACCTGTCCCCGTACGGCGAGATCACCGCCTATCTCTCGGTGCACCGCGGCGCCGAGGAGGCCGCCCACCGCACCCTCTCCTACGTCGAGGGCGTCTCCTTCGCCCGCCGCGCGCACGCTCCGGCCCACTTCGGGGTCGGTCTGCGGGACACGGTCTGCCCGCCGAGCGGGGCGTACGCGGCCTTCAACCGCTACGCGGAGCGGGCGGACGCGACCCCGGAGAAGGTGCTCCATGCCTATCCGTTCAACGGACACGAGGGGGGCGACGCGGTGCACGTGCGGCGCCAACTGGACTGGCTTGAGGGCGTGTTGGGCGACAGACGGGGTGGGCGGCACCGATGACCGCCGAGCACGCCGTCGGGGCCGCCCGTGGAGGTCCCGCCGTCGGTCCCGCGCGGACGGGAGTCCGACGACAGAAGCCGGCGGTTCAGCCGGTCCGGCAGGGCAGGAACGTGGTACGGACCCCGCCGGAGCCGGAGGACACGTAGCCGAAGGCCGCGCCCTCCCCCGGAGCCGGGGAGCCGTCGTGACCCACGGTGTGAACCATCACGTCCAGGCCGCCGTAGCCGGCGTCGCCGCTCCACAGGCTGTCGGCCGTCCGGCCGTCCGGTGACATCCCGTCGGCCGTCCACCCCGCCAACGCGTCCGGCCGGCACAGGAAGGCACGGCTGCCGGGCGTCAGAAGGGTGCCGTGGGCGCCCGCCGCCCCGCCCGCGGTGATCACCAGGCCGATGGCCGGGAGGGCGGCGAGCAGGGAGACCAGGACGAGGAACAGGACTCTGGTGCGAGTGGGGAGCGCCGGCCGGGGAGCCGCGCCGCGCCCGGATCTTGTCGCGATCAAGACATACCTGCCCGTGACTGTGGGGGTGCCGGACCGTGCAGGGGTGCGGAGGGCGGGCGAGGTGGCAGTGCGCCGACGGCGGGTTCCGGTCCGCCGACGTATGGGAGCGCTCCCACCTCGTCCGTGCTGGGACGGTAGCGCCGGGCGGCGCGGTTGTAAACGGGTGCCACCGTGGAGAGTTGGCCCGCCGGTCAGTCAGGGGTGTCGAGCAGCCACTCGATGTCGTCGCCCGCCGGCCCTCCTTCGAGGATGCGGACGACCTCCGCCAGCACCCGGTCCCCGCCCGGAACGTTCAGCGCCGCCCGCACGATGCTCACCGCGTCCTCCCGCAAACGGGTGCCTCGCAGATCGACCGGGCGTCCCAGCTGCTCCGCCAGCACCGCCGCGAACTGCGCCCTGCCCTGCGGCGTCTCCATGCAGGACAGCTCGCACAGCCCATCGGTGAGCAGCGACAGCCGCAGCAGGCCCTGTGGCCGGCGGTCGCCCGGCGGGGGTCCGCCGGAACCCGCGCGGGGACCGTCCGCCCGGGAGCCGGGGACGAGCCGGCGCGGTGCGCGGGGCGTCAGGCGGCCCTCCGGCCGGGCTCCCGGGACCGGCCGCGCCGCGGGGCGGTCGTACGGCGTGAGCCTGCGGCGTACCTCGGCGGCGGCCGAGTGCCCCTCGAAGACCTCGATCACCGACAGCAGCGCGCTCGTCCCGTCTTCCTGGTTCAGCGCGGTCCGTACGATCGCGACCACGTCCTCCCGTTGCCGGGCGCCCCGCAGATCGACCCGCCGGGCGAGCACGTCACCCAGTACCGCCGCGAACTGCGTCCGGCTTCCCGCGTCCTCCATGCACGACAGTCCGGTCAGCGCCTCGGTGAGCGCCAGCAGCGGTGCCCACGGTTCCAGCGGCCGCTCGGGTACCGGGCGTTCGGCAGGCGACGGGACGAGGGCGGGGGCGGGGGGCGACGGGGCGTTGGGGGAACCGGAGGACGACGGGAGGGAGGCGGAACCGGAGAGTGACGGGGCCGGTGCCGGGCCGGAGGGCGACGGGGCGGGCGCGGGGCCGGAGGGCGACGGGGCGGGCGCGGGGCCTGCCTCCTGCACCCGGCCGTGCGGCAGGGCGGGCAGGACCGACCGGGCCACCACGACCCGGTGCTCCACCTCGGCCCACATCTGCGGGCGCTGCCTGGCACCGGAGTCCCGCAGTTCCTCGTACACGTAGTCGTAGAGCTCGTGCACGTCGATCACGCCGTTCCGGTCGCGGTCCGCCGCGCCGCTGCGCAGGCCCTTGACGAGGGCTCCGGTAAACCGGGAGGGCTCGGGGTCCAGTTCGGTGACCCGCTCGCCCTCCCACGCGTACTCGGTGCGGTTGGTCGCGGTGAGCACCACGCGCCCGTGCCCGGCCAGTTCGTCCTTGACGTGGACCGTGGTGTCACCCTTGCTGCCGGCCAGGAAGGCACCGCTGTAACAGCAGTCCAGGAGCAGGACGATCGACCGCGCCCGGCACAGGTGCATCTGCCGTCGCACGAACTGGGCGGGGACCGAGGTGGAGGCCGGCAGCCGCTGGTCGGTGTCGGCGGCCGCGAAGTGCAGTTCACCGTTGTCGTTCTTGAGACCGTGGCAGGAGATGTGCAGCAGGAGCAGGTCGTCCCGGCGGCGGTCGAGGAAGAACCGCTCGATGGCCTGGGCCACCTCGTGATGGGCACGGTCGACGACCATGCCGACCTCGAAGTCACCGATCCGCGGGTCCTCGAGCACCTCCGCCAGTGCCCGGGCGTCCCTGGCGGGCGAACGCAGTTGCCCCAGGGCGTGGCTGTCGTAGGTGCCCGTCGCGACGAGCAGGGCGTGGCGGCCTTCGGGCATGGTCGTACGTCCGTCAGTCGCCCTGGCCGTCGGCCGGTTCCGGCTCATGACCGTGCGCGGCCAGGAAGGCGTCGATGAGCCGTTTCTGGTCGGCGGAGGAGACGGCCTCCAGGTCCAGGCTGTCCTCGCCCAGGGTGATGCTGACCGTGCGCACCGGACGGGTCTCGATCCACGTCCGCACCAGGTCGAGCACCGACCGCAGCAGGAAGGGTGCCGCGGTCACGGCGAGCGCGCCGACCGCGATCGCGTCCACGGGCTTCGCCCCGTCGGGGACGCTCCCGGAGCGGTTCAGTTCGACACCGTCGACGTCCAGTTCGAGCAGCCGCTCACGCAACTGGAGCGTCAGCGCGTCGAGTTCTTCCTGGTCACTGTCCCGACTGCCCGCCAGGACAAGATGCAAGCGCTCCGTGCCGCCCACCGCCACCCCCGTCATCCGGTGAGGCTTCAGCGTACAACGGGGACGACGACGGGGGCCGCATCCCCGGCGCGGGAATGCGGCCCCTCGACTGCCCTGCCCTGCCGCCTACTTGCGGATCAGGCTGCGCAGCACGTACTGCAGGATGCCGCCGTTGCGGTAGTAGTCCGCCTCACCGGGGGTGTCGATGCGGACGACCGCGTCGAACTCGACACCCGTGTCGGTGGTGACCTTCACCGTGCGCGGGGTGGTGCCCTCGTTGAGCTCGGTGACGCCGGAGACGGAGAAGGACTCCTCGCCGGTCAGGCCGAGGGACTCGGCGGTGTGGCCCTCCGGGAACTGCAGCGGCAGGACGCCCATGCCGATGAGGTTCGAGCGGTGGATGCGCTCGTACGACTCGGCGATGACGGCCTTGACGCCGAGCAGCGCGGTGCCCTTGGCGGCCCAGTCGCGGGACGAGCCGGAGCCGTACTCCTTGCCGGCCAGGACGACCAGCGGGATGCCCTGCTCGATGTAGTTGCGGGAGGCGTCGTAGATGAACGACACCGGGCCGTCCGCCTGCGTGAAGTCGCGGGTGTAGCCACCCTCGGTGCCCGGCGCGATCTGGTTGCGCAGGCGGATGTTGGCGAACGTACCGCGGATCATGACCTCGTGGTTGCCGCGGCGCGAGCCGTAGCTGTTGAAGTCGCGGCGCTCGATGCCGTGCTCCGTGAGGTACTTGCCGGCCGGGGTGTCGGCCTTGATCGCACCGGCCGGGGAGATGTGGTCGGTGGTGACCGAGTCGCCGAGCTTGGCGAGGACGCGGGCGCCGGAGATGTCCTCGACCGGGGCCGGCTCCATGCCCATGCCCTCGAAGTACGGGGGCTTGCGCACGTAGGTGGACTCGGCGTCCCACTCGAAGGTGTCGCCGGTCGGGATGGACAGCGCCTGCCACTGGGCGTCACCGGCGAAGACGTCGGCGTAGGACTTGGAGAACATGTCCTCGCCGATGGCGTTCGCCACGACGTCGTTGACCTCGGCCTCGGAGGGCCAGATGTCCTTCAGGAAAACCGGGTTGTTGTCCTGGTCGTATCCGAGGGCCTCGCGGGTGATGTCCACCTTCATGGAACCGGCGAGGGCGTAGGCGACGACCAGCGGCGGGGACGCCAGGTAGTTCATCTTGACGTCGGGGTTGATCCGGCCCTCGAAGTTACGGTTGCCGGACAGCACCGAAGTGACCGCGAGGTCGTGCTCGTTGACGGCCTGGGAGACCTCCTCCGGCAGCGGGCCGGAGTTGCCGATGCAGGTGGTGCAGCCGTAACCGACCAGGTTGAAGCCGACCTTGTCGAGGTACGGGGTCAGGCCCGCCTTCTCGAAGTAGTCGGTGACGACCTTGGAGCCCGGGGCGAGGGTGGTCTTGACCCACGGCTTGCGGGTCAGGCCCTTCTCCACCGCCTTCTTGGCCACCAGCGCGGCGGCGACCATGACATACGGGTTGGAGGTGTTGGTGCAGGAGGTGATGGCCGCGACCGTCACCGCGCCGTGGTCGAGCGTGTAGGTCGTGCCGTCGGCGGCGGTGACCTCGACCGGGTGGGAGGGGGCACCGTTGGAGATCGCCGGGGAGTCCGAGGCCGGGAAGGACTCCTTGCTGGCCTCGTCGACGTCGCCGCCGTCCTTGACGTAGTTGCGTACGTCCTGGCTGAACTGGGCCTTGGCGTCGGCGAGGACGATACGGTCCTGCGGGCGCTTCGGGCCGGCGATCGACGGGACGACCGTGGACAGGTCCAGCTCGAGCTTCTCGGAGAAGTCCGGCTCGGCCTTCGGGTCCAGCCAGAGGCCCTGCTCCTTGGCGTACGCCTCGACGAGCGCGACCTGCTGCTGCGAACGGCCGGTCAGCCGCATGTAGTTCAGCGTCTCGTCGTCGATCGGGAAGATCGCGGCGGTGGAGCCGAACTCCGGCGACATGTTGCCGATGGTGGCGCGGTTGGCGAGGCTCGTGGCGGAGACGCCCTCGCCGTAGAACTCGACGAACTTGCCGACGACGCCGTGCTTGCGCAGCATCTCGGTGATGGTGAGCACGAGGTCGGTGGCGGTGGTGCCCGGCTTGAGCTCACCGGTGAGCTTGAAGCCGACGACGCGCGGGATCAGCATGGAGACCGGCTGGCCGAGCATGGCGGCCTCGGCCTCGATGCCGCCGACTCCCCAGCCGAGGACGCCGAGGCCGTTGACCATGGTGGTGTGCGAGTCGGTGCCGACCAGGGTGTCGGGGTAGGCCTTGCCGTCACGGGTCATGACGACGCGGGCCAGGTGCTCGATGTTCACCTGGTGGACGATGCCGGTGCCGGGCGGGACGACCTTGAACTCGTCGAACGCGGTCTGGCCCCAGCGCAGGAACTGGTAGCGCTCCTTGTTGCGGCCGTACTCCAGGTCGACGTTCTGCTTGAAGGCGTCGTTGGTGCCGAACTTGTCGGCGATGACGGAGTGGTCGATGACCAGCTCGGCGGGCGCCAGCGGGTTGATCTTCGCCGCGTCACCGCCGAGCTCCTTGACGGCCTCACGCATCGTGGCGAGGTCGACGACACAGGGCACGCCGGTGAAGTCCTGCATGATCACGCGCGCGGGCGTGAACTGGATCTCCTGCGACGGCTGCGCCTGCGAGTCCCAGCCGCCCAGGGCACGGATGTGGTCGGCGGTGATGTTGGCGCCGTCCTCGGTGCGGAGCAGGTTCTCCAGCAGCACCTTCAGGCTGTAGGGAAGGCGCGCGGAGCCCTCGACCTTGTCCAGCCGGAAGATCTCGTACGACTCGTCGCCCACCTGCAGCGTGCTGCGGGCGTCGAAGCTGTTCGCCGACACGACAGTCTCCTTCATTGATGTGCGCGTACGTACCACCGCATCCTGCCGCCACGCCGCCCTGGCCAATCCGCTAAGGTAAGGCTTACTTAGGTGACCCTCACCAGGGTGGCGGCTGCGGTGCGCCTCGGCAGATATCTCGATGTCGAGATAACTCTAGTACACGCGGACGGAATGGTCATGCCCGGGCCCGGTTGACCCCGCCCGTCAAGGCGCCGACCGATAAGAACCAGGTCGCTCGGACCGCTGCCGCCAGTCAACCCGCTCGCGAGCGTGATCGCACCGGGGTGCGGCCACCCGCCCCACGCACGGTTCGGCCGTCGGTGGAGACGGTTGGCCTTCCCGGGTACCCGGACAGCGCGCGGACATGGTCGACCGGCACGCCCTTCACGCCGGCGGAATCCGGCTCGCCGCCGGACCTCCGGTCCGCCGGAAGCCCGGCCGCTCGCCCCGCTGCACGCGCTCGGCAGGGTCGCGGCGGACTGGGACGTGACCGTGGCCGCCAGGGCGCCCTGCAGGGGGGACCGTGAGCGATGCCGGACTCCGGCGGCGACTTGCCATCAGCACGCCCGAACGGGGTAACCGTGTGAGACGAAGTCAGTTCCGGACGCAAGAACAGGAGACAGGAATGCCGCTCACGTTTCGCAAGAGTTTCCGGATCCTTCCGGGAGTGCGGCTGAACATCAACAAGCGGTCGTGGTCCATCACCACCGGCGGCAGGAACGGACCCCGTCACACCCGAAGCAGTACGGGACGTCGTACGACATCAATGGATTTGCCCGGACCTTTCGGATGGCGACGGACCAGCGGGACCCGGCGGACCAGGGGACACTGACATCACATCACCCGAATGAACCCCCCAAGAGGTGCCATCTCATATCTGAGATAGCCTCAACCTCATGGCAGACGACTACCTCGTACGCATCGGCAAGCTCATCCGCGACGCCCGACAGCACCGCGGCTGGACGCAGACGCAACTCGCCGAGGCGCTCGGTACCAGCCAGAGCGCCGTCAACCGCATCGAACGCGGCAACCAGAACATCAGCCTTGAGATGATCGCCCGTATCGGCGAGGCGCTGGACAGCGAGATCGTCTCCCTGGGCTACGCCGGCCCGATGCATCTGCGCGTGGTGGGCGGCCGGCACCTCTCCGGCTCCATCGACGTCAAGACGAGCAAGAACGCGTGCGTGGCACTGCTGTGCGCCTCACTGCTCAACAGCGGGCGCACGGTGCTGCGCCGCGTCGCCCGTATCGAGGAGGTCTACCGCCTGCTGGAGGTGCTGAACTCCATCGGTGTGCGCACCCGCTGGATCAACGAAGGTGTCGACCTGGAGATCGTGCCGCCGGCCGAGCTGGACCTCGCGGCCATCGACGCGGACGCCGCCCGCCGCACCCGCTCCATCATCATGTTCCTCGGCCCCCTGCTGCACCGTGCGGACCGCTTCATGCTGCCGTACGCCGGCGGCTGCGACCTCGGGACGCGCACCGTCGAGCCGCACATGATCGCGCTGCGCCGGTTCGGCCTGGACATCGCCGCCACCGAGGGCCAGTACCACGCGGTGGTCGACCGCTCCGTCGCCCCCGACCGCCCGATCGTGCTGACCGAGCGCGGGGACACCGTCACCGAGAACGCGCTGCTCGCCGCCGCCCGCCACGAAGGCACCACCGTCATCCGCAACGCCTCCTCCAACTACATGGTCCAGGACCTGTGCTTCTTCCTGGAGGCCCTGGGCGTCAAGGTCGACGGCATCGGCACCACCACGCTCACCGTGCACGGCATGCCCACCATCGACGTCGACGTCGACTACTCCCCCTCCGAGGACCCGGTCGAGGCGATGAGCCTGGTGGCCGCGGCGGTGGTGACGGAGTCCGAGCTGACGGTCCGCCGGGTCCCCATCGAGTTTCTGGAGATCGAGCTGGCGGTCCTGGAGGAGATGGGCCTCGACCACGACCGCACTCCGGAGTACTTCGCGGACAACGGCCGTACGCGCCTGGTGGACCTCACTGTCCGCCCCTCCAAACTGGAGGCGCCGATCGACAAGATCCACCCGATGCCGTTCCCGGGCCTGAACATCGACAACGTCCCGTTCTTCGCGGCGATCGCGGCGGTGGCCCAGGGCAAGACCCTCATCCACGACTGGGTCTATGACAACCGGGCGATCTACCTGACCGACCTCAACCGCCTCGGCGGCCGCCTTCAACTCCTGGACCCCCACCGCGTCCTGGTCGAGGGCCCGACCCGCTGGCGCGCCGCGGAGATGATGTGCCCGCCGGCCCTGCGCCCGGCCGTCGTCGTCCTGCTGGGGATGATGGCCGCGGAGGGCACGTCCGTCCTGCGCAACGTGTACGTCATCAACCGCGGTTACGAGGACCTGGCGGAGCGGCTGAACTCGATCGGGGCTCAGATCGAGATCTTCCGGGACATCTGAAGGATCGTCGGATAATGACTGACGAAACCTCTCTGACCTGCACCAATGCCCACCATCAGGAAGTGTGAGTGGACGTGTGCAGGTCAACACCGAGCAATATGAAGGGAGTTCGTTTCTCACGGCCGGACGACAGGACGTCCACGGCCGACACGCCGACTTCGGGAACCGCTGCCGTGACACGCCTCTGTTGAGTCAGACCGTGGCCGGACACCAGGCCGGCGGCACACCCCGAGCGGGCCAGCCCCGAGGGGCGGCAGGAACCTCACGAGCCATCCAACCCAGCGTCCTAATGGAACGCCACGAGCGGCCAACCCGACCGCCTCCGCTACGGCCCATACAAGTCGGAACCTCAGTGCTCCACCAGGAGACGCCGGCCGACTCTGCGCCACGCCCTGCCGGACGACTCCCATCCGACCACCGCCGGCAGCCGCGAGCACCGGGCGGGACGTGGGCATGAGCGGCTTGACGTGCGCGTGGCCAAGGCGTGGATCACCGTCACCCTCGCCGACGGCACCCGGCGCGCCGAGTTGTGGCGACTGCCGGCCGACGGGTGCTGCGCTCGCCAGCGTCCCCCGCCTCGAACAGGAGACCTTCGCGCTGTTGACGGCCCGCCAAGCGCTGGTCCCGGCGGCCGGTGACGGCACGATCGCCAGTGAGGGCGTGTTCGCGGCACCGTGTGGGCTTCGCCGTCCTGTTCCAAACCGCCGCCGCCCGGGGCATCACCGCCGCCGCCCCCGTGTCACTGCTCGGGACGACCGGGCGCGCCGTGCCGGACAACCTCCCGCCCGAGCGCCCCGTTGACGTGTGAAGGCCCGTTCCCGCAAGTCAGCGAGCAAGTACGGCTTCAGGCGAGGTGACCATCCGCGCACCGTCCAGGCATACGCACTGGACACTCGGGTGATCGAGAACGGACACCTCGACGACAGCGCCAACAGCTAAGCGCAACGGTGTTGCACGCAGCTGGACGCCATCCGTGACTCGTGCACGGTCCGCGTGCCGTCGTCGGCGCATTCGGCCGACTCTATGCGGGCCGGTCGCGCGGCCGTCAATACCTCGTCCACTGTCAGTGATCAGTGTCATCAAACGTATGACGCATGTCAGCCGGGCTCTCCCTGCCATTGTCCGCTCCCCGGGCGGCGACGCAGGATCGGCGGCGGCTCGCCCCGACCGCCCCGAACACGGCAGGTGACACAGTTTGAACCTGGATTCCGACCCCATCGCAGTGCCGGCCCCTGCCCCAGGCAGCACCACCGGAGTCCGGCTCTACACCCGGGGGGGCATCGATCCCCAGTGGCTGGCCGGCGCCGTCCTCCCGGCCGTCCGGGTACTCGACGAGGAACTGAACGCGCCGGTGCTGTACTTGCGGCGGGGGTGGCTGCACGGACCGCATGTGGACCTGGTGGCCCGGCCGGCCGGAGGTGAAAGGGGAGCGGTGCTGCCCTGGGACGACCTCGCGGCGAAGCTGGACGCGGGGCCGCTGGCGCCGGAGAAGCAGCAGAGCGAGGAGGAGTACCTCGCCCGCGCCCGGGAGTTCGGCAGGCTGGAGCGGGTCGAGCCACCCTATCTGCCGATGCACCCGCACGGCCGGCTCGAATGGCTGGACGCCACGCGGACCGCCACCTGGCCGGAGCCGCTCAACGCCCTGTGTGACCTGGCGCTGACCCGGATCAACCGGCCGTTGACGGCGGTGGTCGCGGAGGCCGCCACGGGGGCGGGCACGCTGCCCACCCGGGTGGCCGAGGCGATGGTCGCGCTGGCGGCGGCCCACCACTCCGGCATCCCGTTCGGGGTGTTCTCGCTGCGCAGTCACGCCGAGGCGTTCCTCTCCTGGGCGGCGCCCCGCAAGGATGTACGGCCGGCCTTCGCGCGCCGTCTCGCGGGCGACGCACCGCTGCTGCGGGCCCTGGTACAGCAGACGCTGGAGGACACCTGCAGCCCTTCGGCGGCCCGCTGGCGCCAGGCGTTCCAGTACTGCATGGGGGTCTTCGACTCGGCCGTCGCGCAGGAGGTGCTGACCCTGCGGACGCTGGAGGAGCGGCAGGGCGGCTTCGACGAGCGCACGATGGGACCGCCCGGCCAGGAAGACGTCAGCGGTCGGCGGGGCAGCGACTTCCACACGACCGTGAACGCCTCCGGGGCCCTGGCCGGCACCACCGACTGGTTCGCCTCGTACCGGCTGTTGATCAACCTGTTCTACCAGCAGCTCCTGCTGCTCGACGTGGCTCCGCTGCACCGCTACTACCTGTGTTACGCCATCGCGGAGACCGTGGACGAGGTGCTGGGGGAATCATGGAGCGACCGCCTGTCCCGGGCGGCGGCCGGCTGGCCCGCCGGGACCGCCGCGTGAGGCCCCGGTGTACGGGCGAGGACGCCCCCGCCGGTGAGCCGCTGTGGATGCTGCGCATCAACCCGCTGCCCCGGATGCGGCTGGCGGACTCCGTACTGGCCGCACTGCTGGACGAGCTGTGCGGCGCCGAGAACGAGGTCGAGGCCGCCGCGGAGGTCTGCTCCGCGGAGCTGCACCAACTCATCGGCGCGACCTCCGACCCCGGCGAGCGCGGCCCTCTGATCAGGCTGCGCCGGGACATCCACAACGACCGCGTGCCGCGCACCGAGGACGATCCGGTGCCCGCGTTGACGCGCTGGCGGGCCGCCCGCGACGCGCGGGACAACCTGCGGGAAGCGCTGGACCGGGAGTACCCGCAGGCCGTGGACCGGGAACGGAAGCGGCTGGCCGGACTCCTCGCCGATGACGACCTGAGGCGTTCGCTCGCCCTGGTCGCCCCGGAGGTGGCCGCCGGCGCCGACCGCTACCGGGCCGCCCTGGAGGGCGGCGGGAAGCTGTCCGCCCGGCTGCGGAAGTCCGAACGCGGCCTGGTCCAGTACGTCACCCGCGCCATGGTCCGTACCAGTCCGCTCTCCCGGTTCACCGCGGTGGGAC
Organism: Streptomyces sp. NPDC031365; assembly: GCF_055569765.1. Lineage (NCBI taxonomy): Bacteria > Bacillati > Actinomycetota > Actinomycetes > Kitasatosporales > Streptomycetaceae > Streptomyces > Streptomyces sp. NPDC031365. Next base: position 52,657 of record NZ_JBVIIM010000024.1, read on the forward strand.
TGGCCCTTCCCGACCCGCAGGGCGTCGCGCTCGGTGACGTGACGCCCGTCGGCGCGGTCCCGGTCGTCGGACTCGACCGGATCATGCTGCACTACGTTCTCGGCGGGCTCCGGTTCGAGGCGGCCCCGGACCGGCCGCTGGGCCCCGAGGACTGGGTGCAGCTGCCGCCGACCTCGGAGTTCGGGGCGGGGCGCGAGAAGCTGATGTTCCTCCAGCCCGCCGGGGGGGTCATTCGCCGGCTCTCCGTCCCGGTGGCGGGACCGGTGCGTCCGCTGGTCGACGCCGTCGCCCTGGGCGCCAGGCAGGTGTCCGCCGTCGTGGCGGAGGTGGCCGGGGAGCTGCGCTGCCCGGCCGAGGACGCGCTGACCGCCATACGCGGTGCCGTCCGCGCGGGCATCCTCTGCCTCAGCGACGGCCCGGAGGACGGCGCACTGCCCTTCCGCACGATGCTCGACCGCCCCGGCTGGCCCAGCACCCCGCTGCTGGCGGAGGTGGACCGACTGCTCCCCGAGGTCGGCGCGGCCCCGGCCGAGCGGCGGGGCGCCGTACTCACCCGGCTGCGCGGCACGCTCGCCGACCTCAGCCACCGCGCCGCCCGGCCCGCGCAGGTACTGGTCGAGGAGGACTACGTACTGCCGTCCCTGACGGTGGACACCGCCCCTTGGGGCGCCGCCCTGGACGACATGGCGGCGGTCGTGGAACTCCTCTCCGTCTTCGACCGGCTGCACGACATCCGCGCCGTGCTCTCCGCGATCTTCGTGGAGTGGTACGGGGCGGGAGCCGAGGTGCCGCTCGTCGAGCACGCCGAACGGATCGCCGCCGAGGTGTACCGGCGGGGCGGTTCGCTGGACGGCGACATCCCGCAGGACGGCGGCCCGGCCGACGGCTCCCTCGGCCGGCTGCACCAGCTACGGCTGGATGTCCTGGCCCGGATGCGGGAGCTCCTCACCGCCGCCGGGCCCGATGCCCGGGAGGTGGTGCTGTCCGCGCGGGAGGCCCGCGGTCTGGTCGCCGGACTACCCGACCGCTTCCGGCGGGACCCGCTGGCGTACGGGGTCCTCGTACAGCCCTGGCGGGACCGGCTCGTCTTCAACGACGCCTACGCCGGGCACGGCATGCTCTACGGCCGGTTCCTCGGCGCCGACCGAGAGCTGGGCGGCCGGGCCCTGCCGTATCTGGCGGACCGGCTGCGGCGGCAGTACGGGGCGGACGGCCGGCGGGTCGCCGAAGACCGCGGGCTGCACCGGCTGAACGTCAACGCGCACGCCCAAGTCCTGCCGGACGGCATCGACGCCGACGGCTGGTCCTCCCTGCGCCTCGCCCACGACCCGGCCACCGACGCGCTGTGCGTCCGCGACGCGGAGGGCCGCGATCTGCGGGTGCTGACCCTGGGCAGCGGGCACCCCGAATTCCTGCCCGTCCCGGTGCGCATCGCGGCCTGGCTGGTCAGCGGCGGGCGGCTGATGGAGGACTTCGTCGGCGACTGGCAGGCGTCGGCGGGCGGTCCGGGCACCACCACCCGGGCCTGCCCCCGGGTCCTGGTGGGGCGCGCGGTGCTGGCCCGGCGGCGCTGGTACGGCGGGGCCGAACTCGCCGAGGCCGTCGCCGCCGACCGGGAGGAGACCGACCGGCTCCGGGCGCTCGCCCGCTGGCGCACCCGGCACGGGGTACCCGCCGAAGTGGTCCTCAAGACACCGCTGGAGGCCACCTACGGAACCGAGGCGCTCCAGGCTGCCGCCGCGCTCGGTTTTGGCGCCGAGGAGCACCGCAAACGGCAGAAACCCCAGTACACCGATCTGGAGAGCGCCGTGAGCGTACGTGTGCTGCCCCGGCTCATGGACCGGCGGAGCCCCGGCTATCTCGAAGAGGCCCTGCCCGCCGTGGCGGATTCCCGGCACGCGGCGGAATGGGTGGTCGAGATCGCCCGGACCGCCGGCGCCCCCTTCACCTACGGAGGAAAGACCGCATGACGATGAGGTCACGGCCGTATCTGCACTACGCACCGGTCCCGGGAGGCCTCTATTTCAGCGGGCCGCACACCCAGTTCGTCATCCTGGGGCCCAAGGTGCTGCTCACGGTGGCGGACGTCTGCGTCCCTCTGCTGGAGACGGGCACCACGGAGGACGAGATGGTGACGGCCCTCGGCTCGGAGCGGGCCCGCCCCGCCGTGCGGAGGCTCACCGACGAACTGCGCGCCCGCGACCTGCTGCTGGACCCCGGACGGTTCAGCGCCGCCGCACCGGTTGTGGAGACCCGGGAGCGCTTCGGCGAAGCGCTCACCCATCTGGAGGCGTTCAGCGACGACCCGTACGCCGCGTTCGCCGCGTTGCGCGCCGCCCGGGTGCTGCTGTACGGCCCTTGCGCGGCCGTGCTGCCCGCGGCGCGCGGGCTGGCGAGGGCGGGCGTGGGGCGGCTGGTGCTCGCCCCCACCGATCCGCAGGACGCGGTGGCCACCGCCCGGCGGCTGGGCGCCACGCTGCTCACGGACGGATTGGACGGCCCGGACATCGTGAACGGCGTGGACGCGGTGATCTGGAGCGCCGAGGGCGCCGGTGTCACCGAGGCCGCCGCCCGGCTCCTCGGGTTCCCCGCCGGCGTACCGTTGGTGCCCGTACGGCTCGGCTCCACCGCACTGGTCGGCCCGGTGGTGACCGGCGGGTCCGGCGTGGACACCGCCGACGCGCTGGCGGCCCGTGCCGAGGACTGGGCCACGGCCCAGGAGACCGGGCCCGCGCCCCGGCCCGGCGCCGACGCGCTGGCGGGAGCCCTGGCCGGACAGCTGGTGTTCGAGGTACTGGCCGGTGTCGGTGCCCCGGGCCGTGCGCACGTCGTGCACGGAGAAGATCTGTCCGCGGACGTGCTGCGTACGGCGGGCGACGACGCGCCGGAGCCCGCCCCGGCTCCGGTGAAGACCGGGAACGCCGTGACGGTGGACCCGGCGCTGCGGGGTGTCGTCGCCCCGCTGTCCGAGCCCTGGACCGGGCTGCTGGAGCTGACCGAGGGCGGCGACCTGCCGCAGCTCCCGCTGGCCCTGCGCGAGGCGAGGCTGCCCGGCCGCACGGGGGCCAAAGTCATCGGCTGGGCCGGGGACCAGCAGGGCGCCACCGTCGCGGTCGCCCTCGACGCGCTGCGCCGACTGGCCGGACCGGACGGCGCATCGGCGGTGGGTGCCGCGGGGACCACCGAGGAGCTGTGGCTGCTGGACGGCGCCCTCCGGCTGCTGACGGGGCACGCCGTACCGAGCGGACGGCCGGTCCCCGAGCGCCTGCTGCCCGGTAGCCGGGTGGTGCGTCGCGCCCTGGCCGAGGAGCACGGCCTCCCGGTGGCGGTGCGGCTGCTGGAAGTACCCGGGGTCGGCTGGGCGCTGGCCCGAGCGGTGCACGCCGAGACCGGGGAGCCGTGCGGGCACGGATGGGGGCCGACCGCGGAGGAGGCCGTGCACGGTTGCCTCGGTACGGTGCTGGCCCGCCGCGTCGCGGACCGGATGCGGCCCGGCGCCGGCGTCGCGGACGTGCACACCGGGGCCCTGCGCACGGCGGGGACGGAGGCGCTGGCGCGGCTGCGCGCGGAGATCGCCGCCTGCGCCGGGGCAGGCGTCCTTCCCGGGGAGCCGACGGGGACGTCGCTCCGTTCCGACCCGGTGCTCGGCACCCTGCCGGTCTTCTTCGGCCCGGTCTCGCTGGACCCCGCCCCGGGCCCCGTCCATCTGCCGTCCCCCGAAGCCCCGGCGCACGCCGAGGAGACCGTACATGCCTGGTGAGACCACGACAGCGCCCGCCCCGCCGTCCCGCGGCCCGGACGCGGAGGTGCTGACCGGTCCCGACCTCGCCGGGCCCGCCGCTGGAGAGTGGGCGGAAGCGCTGCGCCCGCTGGCCGCCGTCCTGCCCGGCACGCTCTCCCTCAACCGCGGCTGGAACGCGGACTGGGAGCAGGCTCGGGTGGACGCCGCGTCCGCCGCCGACCGGGCGCACCTGTCGGTCCGGCTGTTCGGCGGCGAGGTGCTGATCGGTCCCTACTGGGTCCCCGGCGCGGAAGGCGGCTGCGCGGGCTGCGCGGAGCTGCGCTCCCGGGTGGTCGCCGACCATCCTCTGGCGGCCGACCCCCTGCGGCCGGTCTCCCGCCCCGCGATGCGTCGTCCGTTCCTCCTGGAAATGCTGGCCCCCGCCCTCCGGAACCTGGACGAACGACCGCTGGAGGCCGGTGAGTTGTACGCGCTCGGCGGGCCTTCCTCGCGCCGCCATCTGGTACGGCGCAGCGCCCGCTGCCGGGTCTGTGCAGCCGACCCGGACGGGCTCGTCCCGGCCCCGCCCGCCCCGCTGCCACCGCGCCGGGTGCCCGCCGACCCGAACGGGCCGACGCGTGGCGCGGACGGGGCCCGGTTGCTCGGGCCCGGCCGGCTCCGGGCACGGACGGTGGACCCCCGGTTCGGGCCGGTCGACCGGGTCGTGCGGGAGGCGATGCCCCCGTACGCCATGAGCTTGGCCTCGCTGCCGGACTCCCTGGCCATGGGCTTCGCCCGCGCGGGAACCTTCGCCGACGCGGAGCCGGTCGCCATCCTGGAGGCGTACGAGCGGCTGGGCGGCTTCCCCCACGAGGCGGCCGTCATCGGTCCGGTCAGCCACCGCGAGGTCGCCGACCGGGCGGTGGACCCCGGCACCCTCGGCCAGTACACCGAGGAGCAACTGGCGCACCCCGCCAGCCGGGTCACGCCGTACACCCCGGACACCCCGATGGACTGGGTGTGGGCCCGGGACCTGCACGGCGGGCCGTCGCTGCTGGTCCCGGCGGAGATCGGCTTCTACCAGTACGACCACAGGTTCCGGCGGGCGTACGACACGGTGCGGCGCAGCGACCCGCGCGAGCGGACCTTCCACTTCCACGACTCCTCCAGCGGCTGCGCCCTGGGCTCGACGCCGGAGGAGGCGGTGCTGCACTCGCTGTTCGAACTGGCGGAGCGGGACGCCTTCCTCAACGCCTGGCACCGGGCGGCCCCACTGCCGACGATCACGCTCTCCTCCGTCACCGATCCGGCCTCGCAGCGATTGCTGGACCTGATCGACGCCCGCGGCTTCGACGTCCACCTGCTGGTGGCGACCGACGACATCGACCTCCCGGTCATCTGGTCGCTCGCGGTGAACCGGGAACGGCCTTTCCCCGCCTGTTTCTCCGCCGCCGGCTCCGGCGCCGACCCGGCAGCCGTGGCGCGCACCGCCCTGTGGGAGCTGACGCAGCTGGTCACCGACCCGGTGACCTGGACCCGCGAGGACATCGAGCCGATGTTCGCCGACCCGTGGCTGGTGGACCAGCTGCACGACCACCTGAAGCTGTACTCGCTGCCGGAGGCGCTGCCCCGCGTCACCTCGGTGCTCGGCGGGCCCGCAGTCGCCCTGCGGGACGCGTTTCCGGCCTGGCCACACCGGTTGCGGGACGCGGCGGGCGGCGATGTGCGCCGGGCACTGGACTTCACCGCGGGACTCTTCGCGGACGCCGGCCTCGAACGTGTCCTGATAGTGGACCAGTCCACCGTCGAGCACCGGGACCTGGGGCTCGCGGTGGCCAAGGCGGTCGTGCCCGGCATCACGCCGATGTGCTTCGGCCAGCCCCAGCAGCGGCTGGCCGGTCTCCCCCGGCTGGCGGCCGCACTCGCCGGCACTCCGGCGGAGCACCGCACGGCGCCCTACGACCCCCACCCGTTCCCGTGACCGCGGAGGCAGCTGTGAACGTACCGGAAGCACTCGCACCGCACGAGGCGGGCCCGGTGCCGGAGGACGCGGACACCATGGCCCGCGACCGGATGTGGTACCTGTTCACCGCCGGGGCCGACCGGCCCGCGGTGCCGCCGATGCCCCCGGACGCCGAGCCGCCGCCCGATGTGCCGGTCTCCGAGCTGCCGGTGGCCCCCCGGCTCCCCGGCACCGCCCGGCTCGACAACCTCACCGCGCTGCCCTCGGGAACGGTCGAGCTCCTGGAGGACGCCCCGTTCCCAGCGGGCCGGATCACCGGCGTGCCGGAGGACCGGGCGCTGGCGCACGCGCTGGTCGCGGCGTTCGGGGTGCAGCGGCGCGAGCCGGAGAACCCGTTCAACGACCACCGGGGCTACGCCTCGGTGCGCGCCAAGTTCCCGGTGCAGGTCCTCGTCAACAACCGGGGCAGGCGGCAGGTGTTCGACCCGTACCGGCGGGCGCTGGCCGACTTGTCCGGTGCCTCGTCAGCGCCCTCGACGGCGCGGGAGGTGCTGCTGACCGGGCGTTTCACCCGGCTGCCCGCCACGTACCGCTGGTACCGGGGCTCCCTGGTGCAGCTGGAGCTCGGCATCGCGCTGCGCGCGGTGTGCATCGCCCTCCAACTGCTGGGGATCCCGGCCCGGGTGCGGCTTCCCGGGCCCGGTGCCCGGGAACGGCTGGCGGAGTTCGGCCTGACGCCCAGCTGGGAGTGGACCCTGCCCGTGGTGGTCGAGCTGTCCGGCACCGCCCCGGCCGGTCCGGGCCACAGTCCGGACCCGGCCGAGGCGGTGCCGGACGCGGTGATGGCCGATGTGGTGGAGATGAACCGCGCCCAGCGGTTCCCCGCCGCCCCGGCCCCGGTGGACACCGCCATCCCGCCCGGCACACCGGACACCGGCCTGTCCTGGGCGGAGGTGCTGTGGCGCCGCACCTCGGGCCGGATGCCGCGCGGCTTGTTCGGGAACAACGCCCGGCCGCGCCCCGTACCGGGCGGGGTGCTGGACACCGCGCGCGACTGGCTGCTGACGCCCCCGCCGGGTGCCGGGCTGCGGGCGGCGGCCGGTGCGCTGCGGGTCACCGCCGTCACCCAGTCGGTAACGGGCCACGCCGACGGGGTGTACGAGGTGACCTCGGCGGCGTACACCCCGCGCGCCACCGGCCCCGGCGTGCCGGCCCGGCTGGAGGAGATCTACGGCTACCCGCTGGCGCCGGGCAACGGGTGCGACGTGCGGCACGCGTCGGTGCTGTGGTTCCTGTCGTTCCGGCCGCGGGAACTGGCCGGGGAACTCGGCATCAGCGCCTGGACGGCCGTGCAGTACACCTGCGGCTGGGCCGTGCACGGACTGACCCTGGCAGCCGCGTCGGCGGGCCTCTACGCGCGCCCGGTCCGGGCGTTCCGCGAGGCGCCCACACGCCGCGTCCTCGGACTGCCGACCGACGAGATGGTCGTACTCGCAGTGATCAGCGGGACGTCGCGGTTCAGCGGCCCGCTGCTCGACCTCCGGCAGTGACGAGATATTGGAGACAACGACGGTGCAATTGCAGTCTTCCACCACCGGGAGCGCGGCGTCCCGGACAGCGCACTGGCTGTCCCCCGAGGCGACGGCCTCCCGCGAACCGGGCCCCGCGACCCAGTGGCGTTCCTGGCACCTCCATCTCGGCTCCATGGCGCGGTCCGCGCACGACAGGGTGGTCACCGAGGTGATCGGCCCCGCGGTGGACCTCTTCCCCGACCGCCCCTGGTTCTTCATCCGCTACTGGCAGCACGGGCCGCACCTGCGGCTGCGGCTCGCAGGGCTGACCGCCTCCGAGGCGGCGCGCACCGAACGGCTGCTCCAGGACCGGCTCGGCCGCGCGGCCCGGCTCCGGGAGGGCGAGGAACCCATCGACCGGGACGCGTACCTGAGGCACGCCCGGCAGCTGTCCGTGCTGGAGGAACCGCACCGCGGCGCCCGGCCGGCCGGCCCCCGGGACCCGGGCATGTACCAGGACACCTATGTGCCGGAGGTGGAACGGTACGGCGGCCCCGCCCTGATGCCCGCCACCGAGCGGCTGTTCCAGCTCTCCAGCGAACTGGTACGCGCCTTCCTGCCCCGGCTGCCCGACTCGCGGTCGCGTTCGGCGATGGCGCTGCGGGCGGCCATGTCCGCCGGTACGGCGCTGGGCGGCCCGGCCGACCAGGCCATGTTCTACGCGCGCGGACTGGACGCGCTCCGGCAGATGATGGGGGCCGGGTTCCGGCTCTCCCCCGAGCAGTTGGACCGGCTGTGCGGATCCGGCGCGGGTCCCGGGAGGCGCCCGGCCACCGCACCGCCCGCCGTGGACCCGGCCCAGCACGGCCCGTTCGGGTCCTGGCACACCCTGCTCTGTGACCTGGCCGACCGGGTCCGCACGGAAGGCACCGCCGAACACCCCGGGGAGATCTTCTTCTCCCACGTCCACATGCTGCACAACCGGCTCGGGCTGACCATGGCCGAGGAGCTGCAGACCTACGCCCGGCTGGTCCACCTCTTCCCGTTCGCGGAGCCCGGTACCGCCGACGCCGTTCCGCAGCCGGCACCCAAGGAGCACTGATGGCACGAACCCTGCTCACCGCAGCAGACCCTCCGGCCGCACCGTCCGCCGACGCGCCCCCGGTGGCCGTCCGGACCGTGGGAATGTCCCGGTCCTACGACGACAAGACCGCGCTGCACCCGATCGACCTGGAGATCCGCGCCGGCGAACTGGTCGGCCTGCTGGGGCCCAACGGCGCGGGCAAGTCCACGCTGCTCAGCCTGCTCGTCGGGCTGCGTCGGCCGTCCTCGGGCCACTGCGAGCTGTTCGGCGGCGACCCGCGCAGGCCCGTGCACCGCAGGCTCATCGGGGTGACCCCGCAGGAGACCGGGTTGCCGCCCACGCTCCGGGTCGGTGAGGTGGCCGACTTCGCCGCCGCCCACTACGAGAACCCGGTCCCCCGGGGAGAACTCCTGGACCGCTTCGGTCTGCTGGACAAGGAGCGCCGCCAGACCGGCGGGCTCTCCGGCGGCGAGAAGCGCCGCCTGGCGGTGGCCCTGGCCTTCGTGGGGCGGCCCCGCATGGTGTTCCTCGACGAGCCCACCACCGGCCTCGACGTGGAGACCCGCCGCACCCTGTGGGAGGTGATCCGCGCCTTCCACACCGAGGGTGGCACCGTGCTGCTGACCAGCCACTACCTGGAGGAGATCGAGCACTTGGCCAACCGTGTGGTGGTGCTCACCCGGGGCCGGGTCGCCGCCGACGACACGGTGGACGCGCTGCGCGGGCTGGTGCGCGCCCAGCGGGTCAGCCTACTGGCCGACGAGGTGCCCCCACTGCCCGGCATCCTCACCTCCGAGCGCATCGACGGCCGAGTGCATCTACTGACCCCCGACGCCGACGCGCTGGTGCGCGATCTGATCAACAGTCGGGCGCCGTTCTCCGGGCTGGAAGTCCGCTCGGCGACGCTGGAAGAGGCATTCCTCACCCTCGCGGACGAGGCCGGGGCCGACGACGTCCCGGCCGGCGCGCCCGCAGGGACGACACAGTTGGGAAGTGGCCCGTGGCGATAAGCACGCCGGAGACGGCAAGCAGTTCCGATGAGGCGCCCGCCGGCCTGCTGCCCGGCGCGGCGGAACCGGACCAGGGGGTACGCGCGGCCCTGCGCACCCAGGTCCGGATGGCCCTGATGCACGCGCGCTACCAGCTGCTGCGGACCGTGCGCATCCCGATCGCGCTGGTGGGCACGGCGTTCTTCCCGGGCGCGTCGATGCTGTTCTTCGTCGTCCCGGCCACCGGCGACGACCCCGTGGGTGCCACCTACGCGACGGCGGCGATGGTGGTCTTCGCGACCATGATCAGCAACCTCTTCGGACACGGCATCGGTGTGGCGGAGGAGCGTCAGCACCCGTGGGACCTCTACACCCGCACCCTGCCCAGCGGGCCGGGCCCGAAGTTCGCGGGGCGACTGCTGGCCGGGCTGCTCACGATGGTGCTGTCGATGGTCCCGCTGGTGGTCATCGCCGCCGTGGCGACGGAGGCCACCACCACGCTCCTGGGCTTTCTGACAGGCCTGGTCGTGGTGGTGCTCGTCTCGGTCCCGTTCACCCTGATGGGGTTGACGATCGGCTACCTGCTGCCGATCCGGGCGGCGTTGACGGTCGTTCAACTGACGTTCTTCCCGCTCGCCTTCGCCGGTGGGCTGTTCTCCGGGCCGGGCCGGGCGCCCGGGTTCATCGAGACGATCGCGCCCTTCACCCCGACTCGGGGCGCCGCCGAGCTGATGTGGGCGGCCGTGGGCGACTACGACCTGAACCCGGTCACGGTCGTCTCCTTCGTCGCGTGGACGGCGCTCCTGGCCGTGCTGTCGGTGTACGCGTACCGGCGCGACGAGGGCCAGCGCTTCCACTGACCCGGCCCCGCGGGCCGGCGTCGAGGAGGGGGTGACGGCCCGCTCGGGCCGTCACCCCCTCCTCGAGGTGTTACGCGGTCGGCTCCGGGAGCGGCGCGCAGCGGTCGGCCAGCTCCCGCAGCAGGGCCTCGGTCTGCGCCGGGTTCCGGGCGAGGCCGTAGACCCGGCAGTCCGGGCGGATGACGGCCGCCGTCGCGCCGAGCGACCCCAGCCAGGCCCGCAGCGGCTCGTCGGCGGTGTCCCCAGGCCGCAGCCGGCGCAGCCGCAGCCGCCAGCGCTCCACGCGCGCAAGCAGGCCGGAACCGTGCAGCGCGGCGGGATCGTCAGCCGTGAGCAGCACCAGGTCCGGGCCGAGGTGCCCGGCGGTCCCGAGCACCGACGGCGGCACCGGCAGCCCCGCGCCGGGGCCCGGCATGCCGTCGTCGCCGCGGTGGTACAGGCCCCCTTCCGGGGCGTGGACGCCGGGCTGTGCCGGGCGGGCGACGTCCGCGTCCGGCCGCGCCGCCATCGCGTTGTCGCGGTGTGCCGCGGCGGCCGGATCGGTCAGGCAGATCATCCGGCCGAGCGCCACCGACCGGTCGATGCTGCCCTGGGCGTGCGGGCGGCGCTCGGCCTCGTAACTGTCCAGCAGCTCCGGGCGCGCGGCGCCGGCCAGCACCCGGTCCAGCTTCCACGCCAGGTCGTCGGCGTCGCGTATGCCGGAGCACATGCCCTGTCCGGCGAACGGCGGCATCTGGTGGGCGGCGTCCCCGGCGAGCAGCACCCGCCCGGCCCGCCAGCGGTCCGCGTTACGGGCGGTGAAGGTGTAGACGGCGTGGCGTTCCAGCGTGGCGTTGCCCGGTTCGACACCGAACAGCCCGAGCAGCCGCCAGGCGTTCTCGGCGGTGCCGAACGTGTCGGGGAGCTCGCCCGGCAACCGCATGAACTCCCAGCGGCGGTGCCCCGGCCCGGCCGAGACCGCCACCCGGGGGCGCGCGGGGTCGGCGATCTGCACATTGCACGGCGGGAAGTCGGCCGGGCGGTGCGGTGTCACATCGCAGGCCATCCAGTCCAGCGCGAAGCCCACGTCGCTCAGCTCGGCCCCCACCGCCTCGCGCACCATGCTGTTGGCGCCGTCGCACCCGACGACCCAGCGGGCCCGCAGCACCCGCTCCGGGCCGCCGGCCGCGCGGCGCACCGTGAGGTCCGCACCGGTGTCCCGGGCGGCCAGCCGGACCGCCTCGTGGCCACGCAGCAGCCGCAGGTTCGGGATCCGCGCGGCGCGCCGCTCCAACGCCTCCTCCAGTCCCGGCTGGTACATGGAGGTGGAGGCGGGCCAGCGGTGGGCGGGGTCGTGGCCCAGCCCGATACGAAGCAGAGTGCGGCCCGCGGCGTCGGTGACCACGTAGTCCTGGGAGGGTTCCCCGAACGTGCTCAGGTGGGGGCCCACCCCCGCCGTGTCGAGGATGCGGGCGGCGTCGGCGTCGAAGGCGACGGCGCGGGGCATCGGGTACGGCCGGGGCCATCGTTCGACGACCGTGACCTGCCACCCGCGCTGAGCGAGCAGGATCGACAACACCTGGCCGACCGGGCCGAACCCGACGACGAGCACATCGGCGGGGGCCTCCTGTGAAGCCGGGGGCGGCGCAGCGCTCAACTCTCAACTCCCTTCCGGGGAAAGCCGGAAACGTGGCCACGCTAGTCCTCGTTCCACGCCGCGCAGCCCCGCGGAACCCTCTTCGGGCAAGAACGTGATGAATGTCAGGGCGGCCCGGACAGCCGTTGTCCCGGCCGACAACCGGCTGCCAGCATCAGCGCGTCATCGAAGCGCTCTGCACGAGCATTGGAAGGGATCAATCATGAGCACTCTTGCGAACGAGACCCCGGTCGGCGACCTCTTCGCCTCTTTCGACATCGCTGAGCTGGAGGTGCTGGAGGTCTCCGACAGCGTGGGCCTGCCGGAGATGGGCGCGAGCTCGTCCAGCCTGAGCGTCTCCTCCGAGGCGGCGTCCGACATCAGCCTCTGCTGCTCGTCCTCCTCCTCCACCTGCTGCTGCTGCTGATCTCAGGTGCCCGCGTACCGGCCCGCCTTCCGTGCCGGTGCGCGGGCCCGTTCCCTCGCACGTCCCGGAGAGGAGCCCTGTGAGCGCTGGTCCCCCTGTGCGGATACCCCCGTCCTGGGCGCGGCACGAGCACTACGCCTTCCGTCTGCTGCACGCCTGGACGGAACGTCCGGACGCTCCGGCGGTGTACTGGTCGGGGCAGTGCCTCACCGCGCGGGAGAGCCTGTCGTCCGTCCTCGACACGGCTGCCGCGCTGCGTGACTCCGGTATCGCCCCGGGCGACACGGTCGCCCTCCTCACGGCGGCCAACCACCCCACGGCACTCTTCGCGCGGTACGCCGCGCACCTGCTGGGCGCGGCCGTGGTGTCGGTCCGCGCGGCCAACCCCCGCAGCGACGCCGAGATGCTTCCGTCCGAGGTCCAGGCCGAGGTGCTGCGGGACACCGGCAGTCGTCTCCTGGTCGCCGACGAGACCACGGCCGTACGCGCGGCCACGCTGGTGTCGCCCGCTCTGCGCGGCCTGGTGCTGCCCGCCCCGGGGAGCACCGCCCCCCAGGCGGGCGACGCCCTGGCCGAGGTGCCCGAGGGCGCGGGGTTCGGCCCGGACGGGATGGCGCCCTACGACCCCGAAGCGCGCGCCCGGGTCACTTTCACCAGCGGGACGACCGGGCTGCCCAAGGGCATCCTCCAGAGTTACCGCACCTGGAACGCGACGGTCGGCGTCTACCCAGCTGCTCCCGGCCCCGACGGCCCGGGTCGTATCCTGGCCGTCACCCCGATCAGCCACACCGTGGGCTCCATGGTGGACGCGGTGCTCGCGGCGGGCGGCTGCGCGGTGCTGCACGAGCACTTCGACGCCGACGAGGTGCTGGACGCCTTCGGCCGCCTCGCCGTGACGGACACGTACCTGGCGGTGCCGCACCTCTACCGGCTCACCGAGCGGCTCTCCGTCGGCGGCCGGCCGGACCTGTCCGCGCTGCGCCGGGTGGTGTACAGCGGCACCCCGGCCGCGCCGCACCGGATCGCCGAGGCGCTGCGCTGGTTCGAAGGCCCGCTGTCCCAGCTGTACGGCTCCTCCGAGGCGGGCGGCATCTGCGGCCTGGACCGGCTGGACCACCAGGAACCGGAGCTGCTGGGGTCCGTGGGCCGGCCGTTCCCCTGGGTCGGGATGCGCCTGCGCGACCCGGAGACCGGGAGGGACGTCCCTCGGGGCGCGAGCGGCGAGGTGTGCGTGCGGTCCGCGACGGTCATGGACGGCTACCTGGACCGCGACCCGGCGGAGGGCAGCACCCCGGACGGCTGGCTGCGCACCGGTGACCTCGGCCACCTTGACGTGTACGGCAGGCTCCGGCTGACCGGCCGCCTGGGCCAGGTCGTCAAGAGCGGCGGGCAGAAGGTGCATCCGGTCGCCGTGGAGCGGGTCCTGACGGAGTATCCGGCCGTGCGGCAGGCAGTGGTGTTCGGGGTGCGGGACCACGACCGGGTGGAGCGGGTGCACGCGGCGGTGTCCCTGTACCCGGGGAGCGAGGGCGACGACGCCCGGCTGCGGGCTCATGTCAGGGCGCGGCTGGACTCGGCCCATGTGCCGGTCCACATCAGCCGGTGGAGGGAGCTGCCGCTGAACGACAGCGGCAAGCCCGATGTGCGGTACCTCCGCGGCCTCGCGCAGGCGGAGATCAGCGAAGTCGACGTACGGGAAACCGCCGGGGAGAGGGAAGCAGTATGACGCCATATCTACATTTCGCCCGTGAGATGCGGCTCGGCAGGCTGTTCCGTCACGGGGACGGCCGACTCCTGATCACCCCGCTGGATCACTCCGTCACCGACGGCCCGGTGGTACCTCGCGGCAGCACCATCGACCGCCTCACCGGCCAGCTGGCTGCGGGCGGTGTCGATGCCGTGGTCGTCCACAAGGGCGTGCTGCGGCACATCAGCCCGTCCCGCTTCGCCGGTATGTCGCTCGTCGTGCACCTCAACGCGAGCACTCGGCACGCGCCGGACTCGGAGGCGAAGTACCTGGTGACCGCGGTGGAGGACGCGCTGCGGCTCGGCGCGGACGCGGTGAGCGTCCACATCAACATGGGCTCGGCGGACGAGCGGCAGCAGATCGGGGACCTGGGCCGGGTGGCGGACCTGTGCGACCGCTGGAACCTCCCCCTGCTCGCGATGGTCTACCCGCGCGGCCCCGGTATCAGCAATCCGCAGGCCCCGGAGCTGGTGGTGCACGCGGCGACGCTCGCCGCCGACCTCGGCGCGGATGTGGTCAAGGCCCCGTACGCGGGAAGCGTGGCCGAGATGCGCGACGTGGCCTCCGCCTGCCCGATCCCGCTGCTGTGCGCGGGCGGCCCGCGCTTCGGTTCGGACACCGAAGCGCTGGCGTTCGTCAGGGACGCCCTGCTCGGCGGCGCCGCCGGGGTCGCGATGGGGCGCAACATCTTCCAGGCCGCCGACCCCCGCCGGATGGCCGCCCAGGTCGCCGCCGTCGTGCACGGCGAGCCCCGGCTGCACATGGCCGACGAGACAGAAGGGCAGTGTGATGAACGGACAGAAGCTGTGTTGGCTTGATATCCGTGGCGCCGGTGCCGCCGGACCCGCGATCATCGAGGAGGCCCTGCACCAGCGGACCGACGGCATCGTCGCCGGTGACCTGCAGACCCTGGCCGACCTCCCGCCCACCATCCGCAAGGTGCTGCTGCCCGGCGGCGACGGCTGGTGGTGCGACGAGTGCTTCCCCGGCGCGGCCGACATCGTCATCCTGCCGCCCGGCTTCACCGGCCGCGCCGAGCTGGAACAGGCCCACCCCGAAGTGGAGTTCGGGCGCCTGGTGGAGATTACCGACGCCGCCAGCCTGGAGGAGGCGTGCCACGCGGCACGGACGGAGCGCTGGAGCGTCCTCGACTTCCGCGACCCGACCAAGATCCCGCTGGAGATCGTCATCGCCGCCGCCACCGGCTCCAAGGGCGCGATCGTGACCACCGCCGCCGGCCCCGAGGAGGCGGCGATCACCTTCGGGGTGCTGGAGCTCGGCTCGGACGGCGTGATGATGCCCGGCCGCTCCGTGGGCGACGCCACCGCGCTGATGGAGGCGGCCCGCTCCTCGGCCGGCGAACTGACGCTGACCGAACTGACCGTCACCGCGACGACGCACATCGGCATGGGCGAGCGGGCCTGCGTGGACACCTGCAGCCAGCTCGGCGAGAGCGAGGGGCTGCTGGTCGGCTCCTACTCCAAGGGCATGGTGCTGTGCGTCAGCGAGACCCACCCACTGCCCTACATGCCGACCCGCCCCTTCCGGGTGAACGCCGGCGCCGTCCACTCGTACGTGGTCGCGCCGCACGGTCACACCAACTACCTCAGCGAACTGCACGCGGGCGCCCCGGCACTGGCCGTGGACGCCAGCGGACGAACCCGCGTGGTGCCGGTGGGCCGGATCAAGGTCGAGACCAGACCGCTGATCTCGGTCGACGCGGTGTCACCGGAAGGGGTACGGGTCAACCTCATCCTCCAGGACGACTGGCACGTACGGGTGCTGGGCCCGGGCGGCGTGGTGCTGAACTGCACCGAACTCGCACCGGGCGACACGCTGCTGGGGTACGTCCCCACAGCCGACCGGCACGTCGGCTACCCCATCGACGAGTTCTGCCGCGAACAGTGACCGGCGACCACGGCACCCCGCGACCTCCCACCGCCGCCCCGGACCACTCGTCCGCCGTGGCGGTGATCGGCGGCGGTATCGCGGGGCTGACCCTGGCCCTCGCCCTCCGGCGCGAAGGGGTGGACTGCACCGTCTTCGAGCGGAGCCCGCAACCGGCCGAAGTCGGAGCCGGACTCCAGCTCGCACCCAACGCCACCCGGCTGCTGCACCGCCTCGGCGTCGCCGAGGCGCTCCGCGCCATCGCGGTCCTCCCCCGTGCGCTGCGGATACACGGCTGGGAGGACGACCGCCCGCTCGCCACCACCGCACTCGGCGCCGCCTGCCTTCGCGGTTACAGCGCCCCCTACTACACGGTTCACCGGGCCCAACTGCACCGCGTACTGCGGGAAGCGGTCGGTGCGGGACCGCTTCGTACCGGGCACCGGCTGACCGCCCTGACGGAGGACCCCGACGGAGTGTGCCTCGCCTTCGCCTCCGGCGCCCGGCACCGGGCCGACGTGGTGATCGGCGCGGACGGGGTCCACTCCGTGGTCCGGGCCTGGCTGGCCGGTGACGCGCCGGTGTTCTCCGGCAGCAGCGTCTACCGCGGCCTGGTCCCGGCCGACCGGCTGCCCTGGGAGGCCGGCGACCCGGAGGTACGCGTCTGGCCCGGCCCCGGGCGCCACCTGGTCTGCTATCCGGTCTCCGCAGGACGCGAAGTCAGCTTCACCGCCACCGTCCCCACGGACGCGGCGGGCGAGGAGTCCTGGACGGTCGAGGGCGACCCGGCCGAACTGGCCGCCGCCTACCGGGGCTGGAACCCGACGGTCACCCGGCTCATCGCCGCCGCCGACACGGTACGCCGCTGGCCCCTGCACGACCGCGAGAGCCTGCCCGGCTGGGTGACCCCCCGGGTGGCCCTCTTGGGCGACGCCGCCCACCCCATGCTGCCCTTCCTGGCCCAGGGCGCGAACCAGGCGATCGAGGACGCGGTCACCCTGGCCGTATGCCTGGGCCGGGCCGCCGAGGCCGACGCGCCGTCAGCGCTGCGCCGCTACCAGGAACTCCGCCTGCCCCGCGCCGCGTTGGTCCAGCGCGGCGCACGCGAGGCCACCCGTTTCCTGCATCACCGGGATGCCCCGGGCCCGGGCCGCCCCCACCCGACCGGCGCCGCCGCGGATCCGCACGGCCTGGCGGGGCTGCGGGCCATGGGATGGCTCTATGGACACGACGCGGAGGCGGTAGCGGCGGGAGCGGCAGGGGGCCGTCCACTGGGCGGGCGACGTCATAGCCCGGCCCCGCCCGCCTCATAACCAGCTCTGTTCCATGGCGATGCGGGCAGCATCGAAGCGGTTGCGGGCCTGGAGTTTACGGATGGCGGCCGACGCGAGGTTCCGCACCGTGCCGACCGCCAGATAGAGGTCCCGGGCGATCTCCTTGAGTGAGGCACCCGAGGCGGTCAGCCGGAGCACATCGGTCTCCCGGGCGCTCAGCGGACAGTGCAGCGACACCGGCTGGGCGACCAGGAGACCGGGGTCCATGGTCAGACAGCCCACTGCGGCCCCGCGTATCGCCCCTATCAGATAAGGCAGCTCGACCTGCCGGGACACCACGCTCAGCACCCCGGCGCGGATCGCCTGATCGGTGAAGTCCGGCGAGGACCGATTCGATACCAGGGTCACCCCGCACTGCGGCTGCGTCGTACGCAACTGCTCCAGGACGGCCAGCACCTCCTCGTCCACGGTGCCCGTCTCGACCACCACGACGGTCGGCTCCAGCCGCGCCACCGTCGGCAGCAGCTCGTCGCGCTGCTTCGCAGCCCCGACCACCGAGAAGTCGACCACAGTGTCCAGGTATTTCGCCATCACCTCAACGGACAGTGCGTACTCTCCGGCCACGACGATGCGGATGCTCATGCTTGTCCTCCCCCCATGCCCCCGAAAGCAAGACCTTGAGAGGGTCACGCACGCCACCCGGGATGGCTCGTAGTGCCCCCTCAAAGGTCTCATGAAGATAATATGTAAACCTGTGAAGTGTTCATGCAAGGATGGGAAATCCAGGGGGCTGCCCGAAATAATCGCACACGGAAGGGCCGGGGCGTAACGCAGTGAACTCACCCGCTGACACAACGTGTCGAACTTCCTGAACGCACACGTCGTCACTCCGCGCAACGCGACTCACCGTTGCACTCATGAGCGCCTGCACCGATGTCCGAAACCGACTCCCAGCGAAGTCCCGACATCCTGGCCGCCGGCCTCCGCAACAGCAGGAGCGACCTCCGGCGCAATGCCGAGGACATCACCAGCCGACTCTCGTCGTCTTCGAGCGCGGTCACCACCGGACGCAGGTTCCCCGGTCGTGGGGGACGGAACCCCGAGCCCCGCCCCCCTTCGGCCGCCGACTCCGCGCGTGGGGACGCGGCCCCTCCACGAGGAACAGTTCCGGCCCCGGCCCGCCGTGCGGGACCTTCTCAATGCGTCCGCCGGCCGGTTCCAAGCCGTGCCGCTTCGCACAGTTGACGACGCGTCGCCACTCCGCGGTCTCGTCGTCATCGGGATCAGCGATCCGGACGCGGCCCTCGGTGACGAGCCGCTCGATCAGCCCCCGTGCCGTCGCCCGCCGGGCTCACGCGACGGGCCGCTCGCCATGGGGGGTGCCAGGGTTGACCGGCACCGCCGGCTCACTGCCGTGCGGAACCGAAGGACGCCCGGCGGCAAGGGGGTCCCCCTGGGATTTTCCTGGGACTTCCGGCCGCATCAGCCGGCACGAGCGCGGAAGAACCGAACGGTCATTCGCGCGGGTCAGCGGCCATCACGCGCCCATCACGGCAGGTCACGGCGCCCGCTGGTCTCTTCCGGGACATTTGACCGGCAGGGTGGCGTGCCCCCTTGGAGGCAAGGGGACACGCCACCTCAATGCGCCCACTGCCCTGCGGATACCTACCTTCACAGCCCTCCACTGGTCACTGTTGTCTTTCAGCACCTTGTGTCATGCATGTGCAAGATAATTTTGACTAGCTGACGATACGTCAGAGTCAGCAACCTGAGTGCCCGTCAGTCTTTACGGAGGGTTGTCGCCGAAGCGGCCTCGCAACGTCCGATGTCGTGCGTTTCACGTCGGGCCGACGAGTTGAACCGCTACCCGCCTACGGCCGGTGAGCAGGCCGGGCTCGACCTCCGAGCAGCGCCACCAGCGTCTCGCGCTTGTCGGCTTTCGCGCAGGTACGAGGAATGGAAGTCCCCCGCAGGCAGGCCGTGTCAGCCAGTCAAACATCGTGATCAACGGCCACCGCAGGGAGTGCGGCTTGATCGATTTGACTATGCGTCACAGCGCCTGCCAACGTTCTGCATCCCGGAACAACCGGGAACAACTGGGGGGTTGGCAATGGGACGTCATTACACCGCGTCGAAAAGTCGTTCGCAGGGGCGAGACGGATGGTCTGTGATCTTCCGGCACCCGAGTCGACTTGATCCAGCGACCGGTAAACAGGGGCGGCGTGTCCGACGAGGACTGGGAACGAGCGTCGACGAGGAGGCTGACGCCCTCGTCGACCAACTGAATCAGATCCTTCGGGACGAAGGACTGTGGGAGTCGCATGCCCGGTCCAAAGCAATCGCGCTGTACGACCAGCGGATCGTCGATGTCTTCTACGACGGGCTCGAAGCCACCCGCACAGACTTCAGAGGACTGCGCGAAGAATTTCTGCCTCTGCCGACCTTGGCTGATGGATACCCCCATGTCCTCCTGTTGGGTACGACGGGTGCCGGGAAAACCACAGCGGTCCGGCAACTGCTCGGCACAGATCCCGGCACCGAGCGATTCCCGTCCACGTCGACAGCGAAGACCACGGTGGCCGATACCGAGATCATCCCGACGGAGGATGGTCCTTACCAGGCTGCGGTCACCTTCGCCGCTCGCGATGAGGTGATCGATCACCTCACGGACAACGTGTCCTCCGCCGCATTGGCGATCTTCCAGGGGAAGTCGAACAGCGAAGCGCTGAGGCGACTTCTGGATCACGTGAACCAGCGCTTCCGGTTCAGCTACACACTCGGCCGGCCGACGCTGACATCCGATGACGACGACATGCCCGATGACGAGGACGAGACGGACGAGGACGCGACTGCGCTCGAAGCCGACGAACTCGCCGCCATCGACAGTGACGCGACCGCCGCCATGCTCATCACGGCCGTGGCCGAGCTGCGAAGGTTGGTGGCGGAACAGAAGCAGGGTGCCCTTGCGGACCTGCAGCCGCAGGCGGGTGACGACGAGCGCGTCATCGAGGAACTCCTGGAAGAAGTACTCGACTCCTCGCTCCGCCAGCTGGAGGAGTTCCACACCATCGTCGACAACATGCTCCACGAGATCGAACTCCGTTTCGCACTCCTCACGGAGGGCGAGCTCCGGCGCACGCGTCAGGGGTGGCCGCTCACCTGGACACTGTCGACCGAGGATCGTGGTGCGTTCCTCAAGTCGGTCACGTGGCTTTCCAGCAACTACGCTCCGCTCTTCGGCCGGTTGCTCACGCCACTCGTCAACGGTATCCGAGTGGGCGGGCCTTTCACTTCCTCGTGGGCAGATGCGCCCCAACGGATGGTCCTCATCGACCTGGAGGGTCTGGGGCATACGCCGAAGTCGGCGTCCACGCTCTCCACCGATCTGGCCAAGCGGCTCGACGAAGTCGATGCCATCCTCCTGGTGGACAATGCCACCGCTCCCATGCAGGCAGCCCCGGCCGCGGCTTTGAAGTCCATCGCCGTTTCGGGGAACACGAGCAAGCTGAGCTTCCTGTTCACCCATTTCGACCGCATGAGAGCCGACAACCTTCCGAGCTTCGCGGACCGGGAGGAGCATGTTCGCGCCTCGGCGGAGAACATGCTCAGCTCCATCGGGGAGGAGCTGGGTACGACAGCAGAGCGGGGAATCCGACGGCGACTGGAACAGCGCTGCTACTTCGTCGGTGGAATGCACAAGCCGCTACGTCCCGTCAGCAACAGTGCCAGACGCACCATCAGTCAGCTCGAGGCCCTGACACGACAACTCGCCGAGGGTGAGGAATCGGTGCCACTGGGGCCGGCGAAGCCGGTCTTCGACCGGATGGATCTGGCCCTCGCCGTGACTAAAGCGGCGAGCACCTACCGTGCTCGATGGCGTGGGCTTCTCGGTCTCGAGTCGAACTCAAAAGAGCATTGGACGCGGATCAAGGCCCTTTCCAGGCGGCTCGGTGAATGGGGGTGGGACGAGTACGACACACTCAAACCTGTCGCTGAACTCCGCAATGAGCTGCAGGTGCAGATCATGTGGCTGCTTGAGCGTCCCGTACGCTGGGAGGGGGAACCTCCGACCGGTGAGCAGCGGGATGCGATCGTCGAAGAGATCAGCAGCGCCATCACCAGCAAGATCTACGCTCTGACGGAAAAACGCATTAAAACGGACGTTCAGAGTGCCTGGCTGGATGCCTACTGCCAGCAGGGGAAGGGCTCCACCTTCATTCGGGCGGAGATCATCGACTCCGACGTGCTGGAGCGTGGCGCTCCCATCCCCACCGCCACCCCGTCACGCGATGGGAATGACCTGCTGCATGCCATGTCCGCTCTTGTGGACCAGGTGATCGAGGAACAGGACCTGTTCCGCTGGAACGGTCATCGATCCTGAATCCCCTCCTGGCTCCCCGCAGGCCCGTCCCAGTCAGTTCCGGAACGGGCCTGCTTTGCCTTCGCTCGACGGCCGTGCAGCCCTGTGATCTTGCACTGCGTCAGCGACGACCAGGGCGGCCACATCGAGCAGTTCGCTACCAGGCGGAACGCACCACCGGTCGAGCCGGAGCACCGCCAAGCGCCGGGCGAGCCCGGCCGGCGGCAGGAACAGATCGCTGGGCGGGTGCGGTGTTCGGTGACGACCGTGGGTTCGATCGAGCAGGGGCGGTGGTTTCCGTCAGCGTAGTTCGTGGGTCCGGTTCCTGCGCCGGTGGGGCCCGGCCCGCAGCGCGCACCTGCTACGGCTGAACCCCTACACGGTCCACCGTGTGCTGACCCGGTTCGGCATGGCCCGCCTGGCCCACCTCGACCGGGCCACCGGCCGTGTCGTACGCCGCTACGAACGCGACCGGCCCGGCGAACTGGTCCACGTCGACATCAAGAAGCTCGACAACATCCCCGACGGCGGCGGACACAAGTCTTTGGGCCGCCAAGCAGGACGTAAGAACCGTCCGAACGCCGGCTACAGCTACCTGCACATCGCCGTCGACGACCACTCCCGCCTCGCCTACAGCGAGATCCTCGGCGATGAGCGCGACTTGGGCCAGCGGTCGTACGGCATCGTCCGAGGCTGAGCCTGACGTTTGACCTCGCCGGTTCGTTCGGCCCGCTGCTCCCGCGTTCTTCGCGGGACAGCAGGACTGCCGTTCTTCCCGCCCGGCGCTTCGTCATCCTGGGTGCGGGCGCCGGTCTCCGCAGCGTTCGAACCCGCAGTGCAGCACACCGTCCGCCCAGGGGCGCGGCCTGCGCGTCTTCCCCGTCATCTCCCGTCACTCCGTCGAGCCCACGCCCCACTGGTGCACCGCCCGTCTCCGCAGACCGCGAGTCCTGGCGGGATCGGCGCTCCTCCCGTGAGACATGCCGCGTCTGGCGTAATGGGCTGCCCGGAGTGGTCGCCGCGTCATTCTGTGCGGGTCGATCGCGGTCGGTCGGGAGCCCGCGTGCGGCGCATGGGAGCGGGGCGAGCGCGGATGACGTGATCGCAGGACCTTCCGAGCGTGTCGGCGCGGGCGGTGGATGCGCGGTCAGGTGAACAGGGAGACGGTGGCCGGAGCTTTGACAACGCCGTTGCAGAGGTGCGGATATGGCGGAAGGTGAGCGGCGGCCCGACAAGGGCAAGCCGGACCGGTCGGAAGGGTTCGGTGAGCGGCTGCTTGGCGTGCTGCTGGACCGGGCACACGAGATGCCGCCGCAACTGATCGCCCCGCTGATCGCGGAAGAAGTGGCCAGAGTCGGTGGCCGCGACGTTTCCATCCTGCTGCAGGACTACGGTCAGCTGGTACTGGTGCCGCTGCCGGGTCGGCGGCTGAACGTCGGCGAGCCCGAACCGATCGAGGACTCTCCAGCAGGCGCTGCTTTTCTGTACGGCACCACTGCCGAGGTGCCGACGTCCGACGGCATCCGGATGTACCTGCCGTTGCTGGACGGCAGCGACCAGGTGGGCGTCATGGCCCTGACGCTGGACCTTGTCGACGACGACGACCGACGGCTGCTGCGCAGGCTCGCCGGCCTGGTGGCCGACATGCTCGTCACCAAGCACTCCTACACCGATCAGTTCTTCCAGGCCCGGCGCCGCGAACCGATGAGTGTGGCCGCGGAAATCCAGTGGAGCCTGCTGCCGCCGCTGGCGATGTCCGTCCCACAGGTCGAGGTGGCCGGGATTCTGGAGCCCGCCTACGACGTCGCAGGCGACAGCTTCGACTACGCCCTCAACGACGACATCCTGCACGTGGCCATGGTCGATGCGATGGGCCACGGCCTGGACGCCGCGACGATGGCGACCGTCGCCGTCGGGGCCTACCGGCACGCCAGACGCGCCGACATCGGCCTGTCCGAGGTCTACGCGTTCATGGACCGGGCCATCGCCGGACAGTTCGGGCCCGACCACTTCGTCACCGCTCAGATGATGCGTCTGAACATCACGACGGGTCACCTGCAGTGGGTCAACGCGGGGCACCCCGCGCCGTTGCTGATCCGCGACCACCGGGTCGTCGGGCGGCTGGGCGGCCCGACCACCTTGCCGGTCGGCTTCGGCGGTGAGAAGCCCGAGATCAGCCATCAGACGCTCCAACGGGGCGACCGGGTGCTGTGCTTCACCGACGGCCTGATCGAGGAGCACGAGACCGGCGAGGAACAATTCGGCGAAGAGCAACTCATCCACTGGGTCAACCGCATCGAACCCACGACGAAGGGGGTACGAGCGCTGGTGCGCTCGCTCTCCCACTCCCTGAAGCAGCAACGGGGCGGTCGCACCAGCGACGACGCGACCCTCTTCCTGATCGAATGGCGCGGGGGCGGCGCCGATCACCTCGCGATCCTGGACTGAACCGACAGGGGCCCCATCGTGGACCGTTTCCGAGGCCACCGGGGTGCACGGCCTGGTCGGTGTGGATGCGAACGCGCCGGGCCCCGGGCCGGGACCGGCTGTCCGGGCGTCCTGGGTGCTCCGCGTCCGAGTGCCGTGCAGTGCCCGGGAGACGCGCCGCCCACCGTGACCCGCACCGTCCGTGGCGTGGGATCGGGCGGCTTCGGACTGTCCGTCAGGTGACGCGGGGACTATGCTGCTGTGGAGACGTCCCAGACCCCGGCGGCATGCTGTTGCTCAACACGGATGGCTGCGGGAGCGGACCCTTCGTCCACCACCCGATGCATCCCTGGAGGGAACCGGACGGACCTGTGCCCTGCCGTGCAGGCGTCGGACCGGCCGCTGTTCCACCTCCGCCGAACGCACCTCCTGCCGACAGCGCGCCCGGGGAACAGGGAATCCGACACCATCGCGCACGCTGCCGGACAGTCTTCCGAACCGAGGCGTCATGCCCCTTCCGCAGCTCGCCGTCCACCACCGTGACCGAGGGAACCGGGCACTGATCACCCTGGCCGGTGAGATCGATCTCGAATCCGTGCCGTTGGTACGCGCGGCCCTCGACCGGTGCTTGCGGGACGGCATCCGCAGCATCGACGTCGACCTCACCGCCGTCACCTTCTGCGAATGCAGCGGCCTCAACGCCTTCCTACGCGCATCGCAGCAGGCCACCTTGGCCGAGAGGACCCTGCGGCTGCACCATCCTCCGGCAATGCTGGCCAGGGTGCTCGACCTGACCGGCTGCGGCTTCCTCCTCCTCGGCCTCCCGTTCGGCCAGTTGTCACCGCCTCTCGGCGACACCCCTGCCGTAACCCCCTCGGGCCCGCCACGCGCGTCCGTCCCGCCGGTGCCCGCCCTCGCGAGCGACACGGGGTGACGGCCGACAGCGCCTCCGGATTCCCGGTACGCGGCGACGGCTCCTGGTGTCTCGGCCGCGACGGGGCGCCGGCACACAGCACCAGGTACCTCACGGTTTCCCGCGGCGCCTTCGCGTTCGTCGGCATCCCAGTCCGGCATCACCCGCGGGACCTCGACCCGACCGACACCGCCGAGAGGCCGGAGTGCCTCGTCAGGATGTCCGCAGGGGGTGGTCCAGGTCGAGCCTGACAACCGATCGGCACGTATTCAGGTACTGGTGGCCAGGGAGGCGGCCCGACGTGGTTCCCCGGTCGGTGTGTTGGACGTGTGCACCGCGGCCGTGGCCGCGCTCCCGGTCGGCGGGGCCGGCCTGTCGGCGATGTCCCGGACCGCGGCAAGCCACCCGCTGTGCAGCACCGACGAGATCAGCGGGCGACTGGAAGAGCTCCAGCTCACCCTCGGTGAAGGGCCTTGTGTGGACGCCTTCGCCCGCGGCTCGGCCGTCCTGACACCCGATCTGCTCAATGCCGGACTGCAGGCCCACTGGGCCGTGTTCGCCGATGCTGCCCTGGAAGCCGGAGCCCGAGCCGTCTTCTCGATCCCCCTGCAGATGGGGGCCATCAGCCCGGGGGTTCTGGACCTGTACGCTCGCATTCCGACCGTACTCGACGCGGAGGAGCTGGCCGACGCGATGGCGTTCGCCGACCTCGCCACCTTCCTCCTGCTCGATACGAGAATCGGAGAGACCGGTGCACCGGCCGACGGGCCGGTACCGGTCCGCAGCTCCGAGGACCTGGGCGCGTACCGAGCGGAGATCGACCAGGCCAGTGGGATGCTCACGATCCAGCTCGGAGTCGGCATCGAAGAGGCTTTCGCCCGGCTCCGTGCCCACGCCTACGCGCAGGGACGCCAACTCGCCGACGTGGCCGCGGACGTGGTGACCCGTAGGCTTCGTTTCTCACCCGACACGGAGGAGGACCGGACCGAGGAGGAGACCTGACGCAGGTGACGCCGGCCGAGGAACGAGCCGCCCGTCCCCGCCCTCGGGGCAGGGACCAGTCTCAACCAAGGGTGCCCACGATGGATCAACGACTTCTGGCCCAGACCTTCGTCGAGCTGGCCGACAACCTGGTCGCCGACTTCGACGTCATCGACTTCCTGCGCCTGCTGACCGACCGCTGCGTCAGCATGCTCGACGCCGGCGCCGCCGGGGTGCTGCTCGCCGACCGGGACGGAAAGCTCCGCGTCATGGCCGCCTCCGACGAACAGGTTCGTCTGTTGGAACTCTTCCAGCTCCAGAACGACGAAGGTCCCTGCCTCGAGTGCTTCCGCACCGGCGCACCGGTGATCATCCACGACCTGACCCGGGAGGTCGATCGCTGGCCGCGCTTCGTCGCTGTGGCCCACCGCAGTGGGTTCGGGGCCGTCCAGGCCCTGCCGATGCGTCTGAGGGACGAGACCGTGGGCGCCCTGAACCTCTTCCGCGCCGCGCCCGGCCCCTTCGATCCAGCCGCCACACTGGTTGCCCAGGCACTGGCCGACGTCGCCACCATCAGCTTGCTGCAACAACGCACCGCCCATCGCAGCACGATACTCAACGAGCAGTTGCAGACGGCGCTGAACAGCCGGGTGCTGATCGAACAGGCCAAGGGGAAGCTCGCCGAGCGCCAGGGCATGGACATGGAACAGGCATTCAGCTCCCTGCGCGGCTACGCCCGCGCCCACAACCGGCGCCTGGCCGATGTGGCCCGCGCCTTCATCGACGACTCCGAGTCCCTCGCCGGTCTGGGGTCCTGGCCCGCGCCCTGGGCGGGGGCGCCCGAGAGCTGAGGGCACGGCTCCGGACGTTGCCCGCCTGGGCACTCGCGCCCCGTCTCCGGCCCACCGGGATGGAGGGGCGCCAGTGCTCGGCGCAGCCTCGCTGCACCGGTTCGGGGAGCGTGCGGTCCTTCGTCGTGGCGACCACACCCGGTCCGTTGACCGCCTCCAGGACATCCGATGTCGTGTGAGTCGGTGTCGATGACATCGCACCCCCGAGAGCCGGCCCCCACCGCCGGCTGATCGTTCGCCTGGCCGGGTCCCGCGGCGGCTGCCGGGAGGCCTTACAGAGGCCGCCCGTAGTGGTCGTGGTCCCGGCGGTCCCCGCTCCGCCGGCGCACCCGGATCCGTCGGCCGTCGCGGCGGTCCTCGTTCCGCCAGCGTGCCCGGTTCTGTCGGCTGTAGCGGCGGTCCCAGCGCTCCTGGCGCATCCGGCGCTCCTGGTAGGCCCGGTAGTCCCCAGGATCGGAACCGCCGCCGGGACTCCGCCCGCCGCCGCGATCGGGACGGCGGCGGATGACGCCGTAGGCCAGGACCGCCGCCAGCACCCACCAGAGGGGATCGAGGAAGCCGAGGCCGAACAGAACCACCAGGAAAATGAGAAGCAGGGCGAACACGACTCGGGCCTCCCCGGGGACGGAATGACGACGACGGAACGACGACGTCGATACCGGGGGCTGGGGTCTCACTCCACAGCCTACTCCCGCCCAGGGGCTGCGGACAGCGTGCGACGCCGGACCGCTGTGGTCGTCGCCACGGAGCTCAGTCGCCGTCAGTCACGGCGACGCTCCCCTGCTGACCGGTCGCACGCGGAGCGGGCCGCCACGGGACTCCCCCGCGTCATCGGCCGTCCGCCTCCCGGGGAACGGACGGTACCGGTCCCGGGGCGTCCGAGCGCTTGCGGCCGTACGGGAAGGCGGCGATGCGTTCGTCGCGCTGCGAGTTGAGCAGGTGGATGAGCAGCACGCCCAGAGCGATCACCGCAAGGACCATGACCACGGTCACGAAGATCTCCACGTTCCTCACACCACCTTCGTCGGGTCCGGTTCCGCGGCTGTGACCGCGGGGATCCGTGGACGCGGGGCCGGATCGCCGGCCTGATGCCCGCCTTCGGAGATCCAGACCGCTTCCACGGCCCGGTCCGTCTCCGCCACAGTCCGCAGGCGTGCCGCCTCTTCCATCAACCGGCTCGCGGTCGACATGCCCAGCGGGTCGCTCGCGGCGGTCATCAGCCACGCGGCCGAGACGGGGGGTGTCCGCGGCGGGACCACCAGCAGGTTCCAGCGGCCCACGCGGTACGAGAGCAGCAGCAGCTCGTGCGGGTCCTGCTCGGCCAGGAACCAGCCGACCTTCACCACATGCCCGGCGACGGGCACCTTGCGTGGAACGACGGGCCAGTGGACGGGATTCACCGTGACCCGGGTGATCCGTCCCCACAGCGGATCGAGCAGGGCCAGCAGTGAGGGGAGTTCCGCCTCGAGGTCACGGGAGTGGGGCCACCAGGCGCCGTCCAGCAGAGCGGGTGCGGACCCGGCGGGAGCCAGCGACAGACGCGGAGAGGGGGAGGAAGACCGGCCTTCGGGCTTCGACGGGAGGGAGATGGTCGCCGTCATGACGCGAACCCTGCCTCGGGCCGGTCGTGACCGGCCCGGTGTCATCAAACGCCGAAAACGACACAAGCGTGGAAGCCGGTGTGCGAAATATCCTCGGTCCTTTCAGCGTACTCCTCGGACCCTCCGGAGGGACCGAGGAGCCGCCAGGGAACCCCTCCCCGGTGTCCGGAGGTTGGTCTCCCGGGTGCGGGCGCCGCCGTGCCTGCCGGTGGCCGCCACGCGCTCCGACCGGACGCTCCCGGCGAGGTCCGCGACCGGCCGGCCCCCCGTCACGCAGTGCCCGTTCACTGTCCGTACGACTCCGGATTGGGCGGAGGAACAGACCTGCGCCCAGCGCGTGCGGGTTCGCGCCTGCGTCTGATTGACTCCGCGCCCACCCCCACACCCGTAGGCGCACCCCTTCCGGGGTGCCGGATCGACGTGAGCGGAGCCGCCCACATGTCCTTCGGACCGCAGCCCTGGCACGGGCCGCCGCACCATGACGAGCGCGCAGCCGGCGCGCGCCCTCCCGCCGAGCACGAGCGACACGACGGCGAGGAGGCGGCCCGGCTGGCCATCGGGCTGCGGCTCGGCGTGCGGATCGCCGTGGTATGGCTGCTCTATGTGGTGCCCGCCGCCCTCCTGCCCGCCGTGTACGGCACACGGATCGCCGGACAGGTGAGCCTCGGCGTGCTCCTGGCCGTGGTGCCCTTCGCCGTCGGTGTGCACGCACTGGTGGTGTACGGGCGACGGGTCGACCGGCTCGAGCGGCACCCCGGCGCCCGGAGGTGGTCGTGAGCACGCTGCTCGATCCCTCGTCCCGGTCCCTCGTCTTCGCCGTGTTCTCGGTGTTCGTCGTGATCTGCCTGATGCTGTGCGTCGTCACCGGCGCCGACGAGGACGACCGGGCTCTCGCACGGTCCGACAGCCGCCGCCGGCTGCGCTCCTGGCAGCAGGGCATCGCGATGGGCGGCGACACCACCACGGTCGCGACGGTCACCGTGCTGGTGGGCATGGTCGCCACGTTCGGCTTCGACGGCCTCGGCGTCATGCTGGGCAGCCTGATCGGGGTCATCCTGCTCCTCGTGCTGATCATCGAACCGTTGCGCAGGCACGCCTCGCTGACGGCCGCGGACCTGCTGGACGCGCGAGGCAGCGGCGGGCCCGCCGTACGCGTCTCGTGGGGCGTGGTGACCCTCTTCGTCTGTTTCCCGCTGCTGGTCGTGCAGCTGGTGGTGGTCGGCAACGTCGCCGCGGCGCTGCTCGGTCAGCCCGGTATGCGCACCGGCTGCATCGTGGTGATCGGCTGTGTGATGACGGCGCTGGCCGTCAGCGGCGGAATCCGGGGCACAGGCGTGGTGATGCTCGCGAAGTCGGCGATCGCCCTGCCCGTTCTGCTGGTCGCCGCCGTGCTCGTACTCCACCGCTTCGGCGGGGACCCGGGGCGGCTGCTCGACGCGGCCGCGCTCGGCTCGGGGACGGGCGAGGCGTATCTGCGTCCGGGCGGCTACACCGGTGAGGGCTGGGTGGGGGCCGTGAACCGGATCGGGCAGACCTTCGGCATGTCGATGGCCACCCTGGCGATGCCCGCCGTGCTGATGCGTGCCATCTCGACGAAGAGCCCGCGCGGCGCGCGGTCCGGCGGCCGCTGGATGCTCGGCGAACTCACCCTGCTGTACGGAGCGCTCGCCGTCGTCGGCGTCGGCGCGGCGGCCCTCGTCGGCGGTGCACTGCGCGAGGCCGGCCCGGCGGCGCAGGTGTTCACGCCGCTGATGCTCGGGCGTGCCCTGGACAGCGGCGGCTTCCTGGTCGCCGCCCTGGCCTGCGTCCTCTTCCTCACCGCGCTCGCGGCCGTGGTGGATGTGACCCTCGCCGCCGGCATCGCCCTGGGACGGGACGTGCTGGGCGCTTACGGCAAGCACGCCGGCTCGCGCCCGGCGGGCAGGACGGACACTGCGGTGTCGCGGTGGTCGGCGGCACTGACGGGGGCGGTTGCCGCGGTCGTGGCGGTCGTCGCGGCCGACTGGAACCTGGTGGTCGTCTCGACGCTCTGGCTCGCCGTCTGCGGTGCCGCCCTCGCGCCCGTCCTGCTGTACGCCCTGTACTGGCCCGGGTTCACCGCCCGCGGTGCGCTGTGGTGCCTGTGGGGGGCCACGGTGCTGAGCATCTCGGCGCTCGTATGGTCGCCGTACGTGTCCGGCGCACCGGGGTCGATCTTCCCGGAGCATGACTTCAAGGTCTGGGACGTGACGATCCCGGGCCTGGTGACGGTGCCGGCCGGGTTCCTGCTGGGCTGGCTGGGCAGCGTCACGGATCGGCGCCGGGCGGCGGGCGGCGCACCGGGGCCGGAGTACCGCAGGGAGCTGGACAGCGTCTGACGATCCGCGTGCCGCCCACCGATGAGTTCCGGTGGGTGGCACGGTCATATCCGGTCCACGCGCCAGTAACCGGAGGTCACCATGCCGCGGAAGATCACCGCCAGCCTGTTCATCTCGCTCGACGGCGTCGTCGAGGCGCCCGACCAGTGGCACTTCCCGTACTTCGACGACGCGATGGGCGCCGCCGTCGGCGCGGGCCTGGACTCCACGGAGGTTCTCCTCCTCGGCCGCAGGACGTACGACAGCTTCGCCGGCGCCTGGCCCGCGCGGGAGGCGGCGGGCGGCGAGGACGCCGGCTTCGCCAAGCAGCTCGGCGACATGCGGAAGATCGTGTTCTCACGCAGCCGGCTCGACCTGCGGTGGCGGAACTCCGAGCAGGCGGAGGGGGACGTCGCGGAGGTCGCCGCCTCGCTGAAGAGCGAGCCGGGCGGTGACATCTCGCTGAGCGGCTCGGTCTCCGTCGTCCGGCAGCTGCTGGCCGCGGGCCTCCTCGACGAACTGCGCCTCCTCGTCCACCCCATCGCCGTACGCAGGGGCATGCGCCTGTTCGACGAGGGCGAGCCATCGATCCCGCTGAAGCTGCTGAAGTCGCAGACGTTCACGACGGGCGTGCTGAACCTCGTCTACGGACCCGACACCGCGCCGCCGACGGGCGGTTACGAGAAGGCCGTCGCCACGCTCGGAGAATGAGGGGCCGGAGAGGGAGCTGTCCCGGGGCAGGACGCCGAACTCTCAAGCCCGTACCGATCAGGTGCCGTACGTCGCGAGGGACGGGACTCATGGCCCCTTGCCCACGGCGGGTACGGTACCGCCATGACTGGATCCGGAAGGAACACCACCAAGGGGAACGGGCCGTCGGCCGCGGCCATTTGCGCCACCGCGCGCCAACTGCTGGTGAAGCGGGGGGCCGGCGGCATGTCCCTGGACGCCGTTGCCCACGAGGGCGGGCTGACCACCGCCGAAGTGGAAGCCGTGTTCCCCCATCGGGACACTCTGCTGACCTCTTTGGTCATCGACGCCTACAACGCGTCCGGCGCCGCGATGGAGCACGCGGACCAGGCCGCCCGGGACGCCGGAGCGTCCGCAGGCGCGCGGCTCCTCGCCGTGATGCGCGCACTGCGCACCTGGTCCTTCGACCACCCCGCCGACTTCGCGCTGATCTACGGCTCGCCCGTACCGGACTACCACGCTCCCCAGGACACCGTCCCGCCCGCCTCGCGCACACCCGCGGTGCTGGCGGGCATCGTGCGTTCGGCCCTGGAGGCCGGTGAACTCACGCCACCCCGGCGGGCGGTGCCCGGGCCGCCCCTGCTCCTGCCGGAGGCCGTGAGGCTCTTCGGTGGCGTCCCCGGAGCTCCCTTCTCGGATGTCGTCGAGCGCGGCATCGTGCTCTGGAGCAGTCTGATCGGGCTGCTGGTCTTCCAGGTGTTCAGCCGCACCCACGACAGCGTCCGGGACGAGAGCGCGTTCTTCGACTTCGCCGTCGCCGTGGCCGCCGAAGGCATCGGTCTCGACGTCCCGCTCGACCGGGCCGCCGACTAGCCGAACCACGGGCCGAACCGCTCACCGCACGCGCAGTACCAACGTGGGGAACCAGGCTGTGAACACCATCAGAACTCTCTGCTTCGTCATCGCGGCGCTCGCGTCGTACGCCGCCCTCGCTTACCGGCTGTGCCAGGTGAGACGCAGCTGGCGAGAGAGCGCGTACCGCGCGCTGGTGATCACGCTGCTGCTGCAGTGCACGACGTTCACCATGGGTGCCATCGCCATGGTGAGCGACCGTCTTCTGGGCGTCGGCAACCTCGCCATCCTGGTCATGCACCTCTCGGCGGTCGCCCTCTGCGTCAGCGCGCAGATCATCCTGCTGTACTGGGCGGCCGCCGGAGAGGATGCGGCACGCAGGGCACGGCACTGGCTGGTCATCGGCATCGCCGTCACCGGGTTGCTGGTCGCGCTCTTCTTCCTCGCCGGAGGTCCCGGCAGGCCGGCCACGGACTTCAACACCGGCAGCGGCCGGCCGCTGATCCTGACGTACCTCCTGGTCTTCATCACTTCTCAGGCGGTTCCGTGCGTCACGATCTTCCGCCAGTGCGGCCTGTATGCCCGGATGACCGACAAGGCCTCGCTGCGGCAGGCCCTTCGGCTGCTCTCCGTCGCCGCGGTGGTTCTCTTCCTCTACTGCCTCGCCAGGACGGTCAACATCCTCACTGCCGCGAACGGGATGGACATCGGTGCCTGGACGCTGGCCGCCTCCGTCTTCAGCGCCGCCGGCATCGTCGTGCTCTCCCTCAGCCTGACGATCCCCTCCTGGGACACTTCGGCCGCCAAACTGGTGGGCTGGCTGCGCAGTTACCGGTCGTACCGGGCGCTCTACCCGCTCTGGCGGGATCTGTACGAGTCCTACCCGGACATCGCTCTGGAGCCGCCGGGGAGTTCGGTCTCCGACCTCGACTACCGGCTCCACCGGAGGGTCGTCGAGATACGGGACGGATGGCGGGATCTGCGCCCGTACATCGACCGCGCCTCCCAGGGAGCCAACGGATCGGGACCCGGTCACGGCGAGGAGTCCCGGCAGGCGTTCACCGAGGCGGCGCAGATCAGACAGGCCCTGCTCGCCAAGCGCACCGGCCGCCTCCCGGACGCCAGCAAGGACGACGGCGACTTCGACGACCGAGACTCGGACAACTTCGGTGCGGAAGTCGCTTGGCTCACCCAGGTCGCAGCCGCCTACCGTAGACTCGGTGGCGCCGGCTGAGAGCCCGGCCTGTTCCCGTCGGCCCAGGCGGATTTCTCCCTTTTCCCGTGGTACTTCCGCTTCCCGGCCCGACCGGGCCGGGAAAGGGAAGCGGAAGCCCTCGACTCACTTGGTCACCCCCGTGGACCAAGTGAGCTGCCAATTATCGGCCAGCTTAACGTTGACTCAGGCGCGGCCGATTGTCAACTGACCGCTAGTCTGTAAACATTGCAGTTAGCTACAGGCAAGGTTGCCTAGGGGGTGACGGGAGGGAGAACGCAATGTCCGAGACCGACGACCGGCCCGTGCTGGCCGTGCGGCTGGACGACCTTTTCAGGACGGTGCGCCCCAAGGGCAAGCACTGGACCAACGCCGACGTGGCCGAGGAGCTGAAGAGGGTCGACCCCGACCTCAGGGTCGGAGGTGTGTATCTGTCGCAGTTGCGGACGGGTAAGCGCTCCAATCCCTCACCGGACCTGCTCGCTGCTCTGGCACGCTTCTTCGGCGTGTCGGTCGCCTACTTCTTCGACGACGAGGTGGCCGAGTCGGTGCTCAGCGAGGTCGCGGCCATCGAGGCGCTGCGCCAGGCGGGCGTCCGTGCCGTGGCGATGCGGGCGGCCGGGATGAAGAAGGAGAACCTCCAGGCCATCACGGTCATCATGGACCAGTACCGGCAGTTGCAGGGCCTTCCGCCCGTCACCGATCCCTCGGAGCCGGAGTGAAGGGCAGCGGCGAGTGAGGGCCACCTGGAAGGGCCGGTCCGCCGATCACGAGCGGCGCAGCCAGCTCAAGAAACTCCGCAAGGCCGGCGCGCGCCGGATCGCCGAACTGAACCTGCCGGACGTGGCGGACGTGGCGGAACTCTGCCGCTACCTCGGCGAGGTCCGCAACCGCCCCATCACGCTGGTCCCGACGCACATGCCCGCCTCGCACCCGTGTGGTATCTGGGTGGCCGCCCGCGACGAGGATCTCGTCTTCTACGACGCCAACACGACCAGCGCGCATCAGGAGCACATCATCTTGCATGAGCTGGGCCACATCATCTGCTGCCATCGCGGGGCGGGTTGGCTGGACGAGGCGAGCGCCCGCCTCCTCTTCCCCAACCTCGATCCCGACATCGTGCGCGACATGCTCCTGCGCGCCAATTACGACGACGTCCAGGAACAGGAGGCGGAGGTCATCGCCTATCTGCTCGCCCAGCGCATGGGTGACGCCGAGGAAGGGCGGGCGGTCTCCCCGGCCGAGGAGGCCGGGGAGGACCCTGAACGCGGGAAGAACGCCGTGCTCGACCGGATAGAACGCACCCTGATCTGACGGAGGTCGCTCGTCCTCCGGCGGCCGCCGCCTCCTCCGCCAGGGCCGCCGCGGTCCGGCGGATGTCGGACGGCCACGGCGGCGGGGCCCGGACCTGCGACGACACGAAGACTCACGATGCGCACGCCAGCGCCAGTGGGGGGGAACCCCTGTGTCACCAGTGATGTCGGAGTGGTGAGCCCTTGCGATCAGGCCGGCTTCGGCAGGGATGTCCCGGCCGGGTTGTCGGTGGTGCCGCACCGGCCTCTCGGACCGGCCGACCGCCACAGCTCCGCGACGAGGAAAGCCAGATCAAGCGGTGCGGAGCGGGCTTCATCCAGATCGGTGGCGAGGCCGGCGGGGCGGATGCCGAGGGAACGGTGGACGTCGAAGAAGGCGGTGACCTCATCGAGGAGATCGTCGAGGTGGCGGGGGCGGTGGGCCGCCCCGCGTCCCGGTCCGGACCCGTCACGAGTGGTGAGTTCACAGATCCAGGCCACCTTGTGCTCCTCGGCCATGACCTTCTCGATGAGCGCGGGCAGCCTCTCGTACAGGTCGTCGGCACCCATGCGCACCAGGAGTGTCAGCCTGCCGGGCTCCCTGGCCGGATTCAGCCGGTCGAGGAGAGCCAGCGCGCCGTCGGGAGCTGTCCCGGGGCCCACTTCCACGCCGAGGGGATTGCGGATCGCCGCGCAGTACTCCTCGTGATCCCCGTGTCTCCCGGCGTGGGCCGGGGTCCGGTCGCCGGTCCGCACGAAATGGCCCGAGGTGTTGTACAGGTGCCCGGTCCGTGAGTCGACGCGGGTGAGCGCGGACTCGTAGGCCTGCGGCAGCCCTTCCTGGGCGGCGAAGAACTCGACCGTGGACAGGTGCGCGGGGTCCGGTCCACAGGCCGCCCGCATGAACGCGAGGGCCTTGCCGATCTCGGCGACGAGCGCCGCGTGCCGTTCACGCGCGGGCGAGCGGGCAACGAACTCCCGGTTCCACTCGTGCACCTGACGAAGGTCGCCCTCGCCACCGGCGGCGAGGGCGCGCATCAGGTTCAGGGCAGCGGCGGAGCGCTCGTATCCACCGACCACACCGGAGGGATGCGGGGCCCGGAGGTCGAAGCAGCCGATCTTGACCACGGGCACGGCGGTGGCGTACGTGAGGACGGCGGCCATCTGGAGGAGTGTCCGGAACCGGGCCCGTATCGCGTCGGCCGTCATGAGGGCGGCGGTCCGCGTACGGTCCCCGACGTGCAGCACGAAGGCCTCGCCGCGGGCGGCGCGCGCCATCCGGTTCATGAGCAGGTCGCACTCCCCCGCGAACACCAGGGGCGGGTATGCGCGGAACCGTGTGAGGGCCTCGAAGTCGGTCATGTCCACCATCCGGCGTCACGGGACCTGTCGGAGGTCTCGCCCTGTCGGCTTCCGTTCCACTTCCTTGATTTCCGACGGTAATTCAGCGGCTCCATGACGGAAAGAAGCAGGAACGCCTCCTATGTTTTTCCCCAGAATTTCCCGCCGCTCGACGCGGAAATAGGCGGGCGACGGGTAGGCGCATGGAGGACAGCGTACCGACGCGGCGCACAGGGCAATTCCCTACTTGTCCGCCGGACCGCGGGATGGCTAGGCTCGTGGCTGCGCCATCGGCCGAGGACATGAACTCCGGGCGCACGGCCGGTAATGTCAGTCGAGTGCCCGGGAGACACAATGAGAACGCACAGGGGCGGCGGGTATGTGCAGTGCCACGCACAGTCCGTGCGGTGCGACGGCGGTGATCGTCACCCGGCCTCCGATGGCCGTCGCCAACTCGCGGGCGATGCTCAGGCCCAGTCCCGTACCGGGGGCTTCCCGGGTGGTGGAGCCGCGCCAGAACCGGTCGCCGGCACACTTCAGGTCGGCGGCGGTGAGTCCGGGACCCTCATCGCTGATCTCGATGCTCGTCATGTCTCCTCGGTCTCCGAGGCGTACCGTGATCCGCCCGCCGAACGGGCTGTACTTGATGGCGTTGTCCAGCAAGGTGTCCAGGATGGAGCCGGCCAGCGCCGCGTCCGTCACGACGGGGGACGGTGGCTTCGCCGCCAGTTCCAGGAGCACGGAGCGGTGTTCGGCCTGCGGCCGCCATGCCTCGATCCGGCCCGCCACGAGGTCCACGGCGTCGAGGGGCTCCCACCGCACCCCTGGCGCGCCGGGGGCGGAGGCGAGCTCGAGCAACTGGCCGAGCATGACGTCCAGCCTGTTCATCTCCTCGCGGATCAGCTCCACCTGCTCCCGGCCCTCGCCCTCCAGGACCAGGGAGAGCACCTCCATGCGCAGGCTCAGCACGGCCAGCGGGGTGCGCAGTTGGTGCGCCGCGTCGACGGCGAACGACGTCTGCTTCTCCATGACGGCGCCGAGGGCATCGGCCATGTCGTTGAACGCGCCTGCCAGCCGGCGCACCGAGACCGGTCCGCCGTCGGGGGCGGGCACCCTGATGCTCAGGTTTCCCTCACCGAGTTGCCGGGCCGCCCGCTCCACCTCGCAGAGCCGGCGCCTGGACCGACTGACCCAGGCCGCTCCCAGGACGGCTGCGATCAGGACGAACACGTCGACGGCGCCGACCGGCCCCAGCTCGCGGCCGATTCCACCGAGCCTCGGCCCGACGTACGAGACGGCGCTCGCCGCCGCGAACACGGCAAGGCGGTGCCCGGGCTCCTCGGCGAGCAGGGTGAGGTGTGCCGCGGCACCGGAACCGGTGAACACGTGCGGCAGCCCCTGCGAGGGCACGGTGGACGGCGGCGGGTGCGCGACGCCTCGCGGGTCGGGGGAAGCGGCCAGGGACAGGGTCAGAAGAACAAGGGCACAGCACACCGCGGCGACGGCCGCCCACACCCGACGGAACCCCATCGCTCACACCGATCCGGTGATCGACAGCCGGTATCCCGCTCCGTCCACGGCTTCGAGCAGATGGGGCAGACCCATCCGCTCGCGCAGCGAGGTGATGGAACTCGGCAGCGCGGCCTGCAGCGCCGTCCGCCGGGTCCGGAGGATCTCGTCGACGAGCCGGTCGGTGTTCAGGGTCTCGTCCGGATGGCGCGCCAGGGCCACCAGGATGCCGAACTCGTCGTCCGACAGCTCGGTGGGGGAACCGTTGACCAGCACGACCCGTTCCCGCAGGTCGATGCGGACCGGTCCGGCCAGCACGAGGTCCCCGGACGGGGCTTCGGCCGGCGACGGCCCGACGGAACTCCGACGTATCACGGCCCGCACCCGGGCGAGGACTTCGGCCAGGTTGTAGGGTTTGACGAGATAGTCGTCGGCCCCCAGCTCGAGCCCTCGCACGCACGAGGCGTGGTCCGCGCGGGCACTGGTCACCAGGATGGGAACGGAACTGGAAGCCCGGATCGTACTGCACAGGGTGAAGCCGTCACAGTCCGGAAGGCCCAGGTCGAGCAGCACCGCGTCGGGACGGGTGCGCTCCAGGAGCTCGATCGCGGCCTTGCCGGTGGCCGCGCACACCGCTTCCAGGCCCTGGTGTGTCAGTGCGTCCCGCAGGGCCGCGGACACGCGTTCGTTGTCCTCAACTACCAGTAGTCTCACAACTTCCCCCGCGAGTGGTCCGGTTCGGCGCCTACGGGTCCGGTCATACCCGGACATCCGGTTCACGGGCGTCATCGGCGTCTCCGTCGTACCTCACCACACAGCGGCCGAATTAGCTAGTAGCTACCGCGTGATGGCTCACGATAACTCGCGGTATGGAGCAGCGTCTACGGCCGACGGGCTTCCGTGCTGCCGCCCTCGCCCCGCGTGCGGTCGGCCCCCTTGCGCTCGGGGCGGATGTAGTCGGGCAGCACCCTGGGCGGCCAGCAGCCGATGCTGAACATGCCCATCGAGTACGCCTTCGCGGCAAGCGCCGTGCGGTTGGGCACCTTGAACTGCCGCAGGAGGAGACTCACGTGGTACTCGATGCCCTGGCGGCTGAGGAACAGCTTGGCCGCGAGCCGTACCGTGGGGTCACCCGCGGCCACACCCTCCAGCACCTTCGCGGTCAGGGGGGTCAGCCTCCACTGCGAGCCGACGAGGGTCTGTTGGATGTCGGGTGTCTCCTCGGGCGTGAACTGGACCAGGATCATCCTGACCTTGCCGGCCGCGCCCTCCACCGGGAACGCGGCGAGCTTGCCGGAGACCGCCGTGTCCTGGAACGACATCGTGATGGACCGGCTGACGAGGCGCGCGTGGTGCCCCTGCGCGAGGCGGCCGAACTGGCGCAGCACGTACTGCCGCACGCTCGGGTGCAGCAGCTCCGCGAAGCCGCGGTCGCAGATCTCGTCGCGGTGCCGGCCGCACTGGGCGCTGAAGGCGCTGTTCACGGACCGCACCCGCAGGGTGGGCTCGAGGATCACCAGGCCGATACCCGAACGCTCGAACAGCGACAGGACGACGTCGCCGTATTCGTTGCCCCGGATCTCCGTGGGAAGCACGGGTGATTCCAGATCGTGCAATGCACCTTCGGGCAACTCATCAACAGATTGGGACGAATTTCTCGGAATCAGGGTTATTCCACCGACTGACTGGTGAAGTTCACTTCCAGTACTGCTCTCCATATGGAGCATGTGCGCCGCACCTCCCCGTGTGTTTTCGGCGGGCGCTGGGCAGCCTAATGACGCCTGAGCGCGGGGGGCAATGAACGCCCGGTGCCCCAACGCAATCCTGTGGTACCCCCCGTTCCGGTTCGGAGTTCGGGCGGATCGGCGTACCGAAGGTGCGGACGGTGCGGTCCGGAGCCCGGCGCGGCGCGCTCCCGGGCCGCGGGCGGCAAGGCCGGACGCGGTGTTGTCGCAGGTCGGCGAGCGAGGTTACCCAGAGGTAGCCCGATCGGTGCACCGGCCGGGTACCGAAGTCCGTCCTCCGCCCGGGGCCCCGGCCACGGTCCGTTCGGGGAAGAAAGTCTGGTTGATCGACCGCAGAGCCGGAGGGCCCGACCGCAGGGGCGGGGGCCGGCGTCGACCGCCCCGCCCTCCGCATGACGTCGCGTCAGATGCCGTCGCACAACAGGCCCGAGCGGAACGCTCTCTCGCCCGTCGTGCGGCGCATGTAGGGCACCAGACCGGAGCGGCCGGCCACTCCCAGCCGCCGGTACAGCCCGGTCAGGATCTTCTCCACCGCGCGCCGGGTGACGCCGAGTTCCGCTGCCACGTCCTGATTGGTGTGCCCGAGGGAGACCAGCGCGGCCACCCGGTACTCCGTGTCGCTGAGCCGTCCGCGGCCGGGCGCCACGATCCCCGGCCCGTCTGCGAACGGGGCGGCCGAGCCGCGCAGAATCGAGGCTCCCGTCGCGTCGGCGATCCGCTCGGCTTCGGCGAGGAGTCCGGCGGCTCCGGACCGCCCGGCGTCACGCAGCCGGTTGCCGTACGCCGTCAGAGCCCGGCCCAGTTCCAGCGTGTCGGAGCTGTCGCGCAGGACGGCAACGGACTCGGCGAGCAGCGACAACGCGTACCGTCCGTCCACCAGCGTGCCCCAGATGCGCAGGACGCGGCCCAGCGCGGCGGGCGCCCCGAACTCCCGGGCTCTGTCGCACGCGTGGGCCAGCAGTTCGAGCGCGGTCTTCCTCTCGCCGATGCGCAGCAGGGAGGGCAGGCACCACAGGTGTATCGGGAAGAGCGTCTGGTTGTACCAGCCCGCCGCCTCGGTGCGGCGCACGGTCTCCAGCAGGTCCGCCCGGGTGAGCGGTTCCGAGTACGTGGCGCCCGAGATGCGCAGCACCCGGAGGGTGAGGCCGCGCATCGGCAGTCCGGTGTGCCGCGGCTCGGCCGGCAGGTCCCGCAGCCGCTCGGCCAGCCAGGGATCGCGCGTCTCCGCCGCCACGGACATCAGACCCAGTACGGCCAGCCAGTCGTTGTCGCCCAGTATGCCCCGGCCCGCCGCGCAGGCGGCCCGCGCGTCCGCCCGGGCCTGCGCGAGCCGGCCGGCGCGCAGGGCGGCCAGCGCCCGCCAGCCCAGCATCCGGGTCCGCTGTCGCTCGTCGCCGCGCTGCCTCGCCGCTTCGAGGGCCGTGTCCAGCCAGTCGCGCACCGGTTCGTCGGCCTCGGCCGCGATGCCCGAGGCGATCATCAGGGCGGGCGCACCGTACTCGGAGGCGGCCGAGGCCGGTTCCTGGTCCAGCATCCAGCGCACCAGGGCGGCGACTTCGGCGGACCGCAGCCGTGTGCCGAGCGAGCAGGCGAAGGTGAGCACCGCCGCGAGTTCACGCCGTGCCGCGCCGCCGGGCCCGTGCATCAGCTCGCGCAGGCGCTCGACGGTGGCGGCGGAGGCGTGCGGCCCGGTGGCGGCGAGCAGACGGGCACGGGCCTCCAGGCGCAGGGCCAGGTCGGCGGTGTCCGGGCCGGCCTCGGACAGGGCGGCCCGGGCGGACTCGATCATCCCGGACGCCTCCGGGGCGGCGACGAACAGCGTCAGCGGCGCCTCGGCCACGACCGCGGCACGTTCGCGGGGGGAGGCCAGCAGCGGGAACGCCTGGGTGATGTGCCGGAGCATCGCGGAGGCGTCGGTGTCCTGTTCGGCGTCGGCGAGGGCGGCGAGGAAGTCACCGCGCTGCGGGCTGTCGGGCGGGAACTCCCGAAGTGCCCGGCGCAGACAGCGGATCGCGAGGGCGATGTCCCCGCGGCGCCGTGCGTCGTCGGCGGCCTCGCGCAGCAGTGGGGCGGTCTCGTGCCATGCGCCGGGGCCGATTTCGAGGAGGTGGGGAGTGACCAGCTCGACCGGGGCGCCCGAGGCGTGGAGGAACTCGGCGGCCCGGCGGTGCACGGAGGTGCGGTCGTCGAGGGCGAGGCCGTCCTCGGCGATCTGTCGTACGCACTCCCACAGTGCGGGCGGGTCGCAGCGGTCGGCTGCCCAGCCGAGCCGCCGCAACGCGCGTTCCGCGGCTGCCGTCTCGGCCGGATCGAGGTCCGCGACGCGCGCGACGGTGCGTACCCCTCCGGCCCCGCCGAGGAGCGCGGCACAGTACGCGAGGCGTCGTACCGGCTCGGCGTGGCCGTTCAGCGCCGCGGCCACCCGTCCCCGCAGTTTCCAGGGCGCCGGGCGGGCGAGGGCGGTGGCGAGCGGATCGGTGGGAGGAACGGGTGGCCGCGGGTCCTCCAGGCGGTCGAGCAACGAGTGGAGCAGAGCCGGGTTTCCGCCCGTCGCCCGGTTCCAGTCCGAGGCCGGCGCGTCCGCCCAACCGACGCCGCGTTCCCCGAGCAGGGCGCGCACACCGTCCGCGCTCAGCGGCCGGGTCCGCACCACCAGGTCGGCGGCGAGCAACAGGTCCTGCACGCCGGGCAGGTCCGCGGCCGCTTCGCCCTCGCACACCGCGGCCACCACGAGCAGCGGGGCGGGTGCGGGGTCGGCGCACAGGCGGGCCAGCCAGTCCAGGGACGCCTCGTCGGCCCACTGCAGATCGTCCACCACCAACGCCACGGGCCCGGTGCGGCGTTCTGCCGCCGCCACCGCGTTCACGACGGTTCCCCGCCCCGTCCCGGTGGCGGGCTCCTCACCGGGGAGGAGGCCGGCGACCACGCCGAGGCGGGTCCCTTGGTCCAGACGGCTGCCGGCGGCACGGCGTACGAGGAAGCCGTCCCGTGCCGCCAGGTCTCCGGCGGCACCGAGGAACGCCGAACGGCCCGTCCCCGGCGCGCCCGTGACCGCCACGAACGCGGCCCGTCCTCGGCGTACGCCCGCCATCGCCGTGCGGAGGGTGGCAAGTTCCGCTCCCCGGTCGTGGAGCGGCACGGACGGTTCCCGGCTCACGCTTCAAGTGTTGTTTACAACTTCACCATGAAAAACAGAATTGTCATATCGTAATCATCATGAGCTCGAACCGATCAGAGCACATGCGTCCCGCCTCCCCTCACCCCGCCCTCCGGTCGAGCCGTCCCTCCGCCCGCTGTGTCGTGACACTGAGCCCCGTCGACCGCGCCCCCGTCGACGACGTCGCGCGCCAGGTCAGAGCGGTGTGCGGCAAGGAGACCAAGGTGCGCAGCGCGGCCTGCCGGCCCGACGAGGCCCGTACGGAGCACGCCGTACTGAGGCGGCTGCTCGGCGGGGCCGCACCGGAGCCCTTCCCTCCGCACCAGGTGCATCACGCGGCCCTCGCCTACGTCAGCGGGCTGCTGGGACAGGCACCGCTGGTTCTCTCCCTGACCGACGCGCAGTGGTGCGACGAGGGCACGCTCCGCTGGATCGACCACGTGATGCGCGGCACCTACGGGGCCCCGCTGACGGTGCTGTTGAGCCTGCCGCAGAGCGCGCTGACCGCCGTGGCGGGCGCCTTCCACGAACTGGTGGCGCGGGACTACTGCGCGGTCACCGACTTGTCCGAGCCGGCGCCGGGCGACACCGGCGGGCCGGCCCGGGCGAGCCTGGACGGCCCCGCTCGGCACACGTCGCATCCGCTGCGGGTCGCCCGGGCGGCCGCGCTGCTGCGCAGCACCGACGCCGATCTCGTCGGCGCCCTGGCCGGGCTCCCCGCCGGGGTGGCCAGGCGAGGGCTGGACGCCGCGAGGGATCTCGGACTGCTCCCGCCCCGCCTGCCGGCGGAGGGCACCCCTGCCCACTTCGAGGCACTGTTCGAGACGTTGCCCACCGCCGAGGCCGAGCGCATGCGGGCACAGGCCGCCGAGATCCTCAATGACGCCGGACGGCCCCCTGGGGAGGTGGCCGACCTGCTCCTCGGGCAGTCCACCCTGGACCGGCCCTGGATGACCGCCATCCTCAAGGAGGCGGCCACAGTGGATCGTCATGACCGCCCCGCGGCGGCGACGCGCTGGCTCCAGCGGCTCCACGACAACGATCCCACCGATGTCGCCGTACGCACGAGTCTCGCCACGGTGCTGGGCGACATCGATCCGACGGCCGCCCACGAGCACCTCCAGGGACTGCTCTCCGACACGGACGATCCGCGGGTCCGCGCCCGGGTGTCCGTCCCGATGCTGCTCACCGCGCTCATGACGCACCGAGCACCCGACACTCCTGGGACACTCGGCGCACTGCTGAACGAGGTGCGGGGGCCGAGCGCGCATCCGGCGTCGGCGGCATGGTCCCGTCCGACGGGGGCCGCTTGGGCGTCCTCACCGGGCGGTGCCCCCGACCGGAACCACGGCGGCACCCCGCTG
Organism: Streptomyces sp. NPDC031365; assembly: GCF_055569765.1. NCBI lineage: Bacteria > Bacillati > Actinomycetota > Actinomycetes > Kitasatosporales > Streptomycetaceae > Streptomyces > Streptomyces sp. NPDC031365. The sequence goes on from NZ_JBVIIM010000024.1 coordinate 96,367, forward strand.
CCGGGCGGCGGCACCAGGGAGTACCTCACGCTCGCCGCCCTCGCCCTGCGCGACGCGCTGGCGGGTGTGGATCCCTTCACGGCGGCCGCCAACGCACGGCAGGTCCTCGCCGCGGATGGGCCACGCGGGGCCTGGGCGCGGGTCGCGGCGGCCCAGGTACTCGGGCTGACCGACGACACCACGGCCGCGCTCGGACACCTGGACCGCATCGCCGCGGACAGCGAGCGGCGCGAGGAGGTGTGGGCCGACTGCCACGCCCGCTCGGCGCGGGCCCTGCTGCTCCTCGAGACGGGCCGTACCGATGAAGCGGCCGGGGCGGCACAGGCCGCCGCCCGGATCGCCCGCGGGCACGGCTGGGAGCAGGACAGCAACCTGGCGCCGGTCGTCCTGGCCCTGGCGCTGGTGGCCCGCTCCGACCTCGACGGGGCCGAGGAGACACTGCGCCGGCTCGACGGCCGTCAGGTCGAGCACTCCGTGTGGGCGTACCACCATCACCTCATGGCACAGGCCCTCGTCGAGCGCGGCCGGGGCAGGCCCGGCGAGGCTCTGAAGCTGATGGAACGGTGCGGGAGGAGCCTCGCCGAAGCCCGTGTGGACAACCCGGTGTTCACCACGTGGTGGGTGCACAGCACCGACCTGCTCCGGGTGCTGGGCAGGAGGAAGGACGCGATCGAGCGCGCCGAGCACGGCCGGCACCGGGCCGAGCGATGGCCCACGGCCCGCAGTACCGGGCTGAGCCTGCTGGCGCGAGGCATGGTGGCCACCGCCTCCGACCAGGTCGACCTGCTCGCCGAGAGCGTCCACGTGCTGGAGGGCAGCTCCGACCAGCACTCTCTTGCCCTCGCCGAACTGCTCCTCGGACGGGCGCTGTTGCGGCGGGACGACAGGAAGGGGGCACGCGGCCATCTGCACGCGGCACGGGCGACGGCCCTGCGGTGCGGTCTGACCGCCGTGGCCGAGTCGGCGGAGGCCGACCTCCCGGCCGCGGGCGGCCGGCCCGCGCGGATCGCGCTGAGCGCCGCCGAGCGTCCGGTGGTGGAGCTGGCGGCAAGGGGTGCGACGAACCGGGCCATCGCCGACGCCCTGTTCCTGACCGTGCGCACGGTCGAGTACCACCTCACGAACGCGTACCGGAAACTCGGCGTCACCGGCCGCGCCGGTCTCACGGAGTGGCTCGCGGCCACGGGCCCGGACGGCACATCGACCGGCGTGAGCGAGGAATCCCGTTGAGTCCTCCGCTCCCCGCGGCGGACGAACGGCCCCGGCTCCTGGAGCGGGCGGCCGAGGTGGCGGCCCTGCGGGCCGCGGTGCGCGAGGTCGCCGAGGGCTGCTCGGCGACCGTCGTCGTGCACGGGCCGCCGGGCAGTGGGCGCAGCGCCGTGCTCGCCGTGGCGGCCGCGGCGGCCCGGAAGGCCGGGCTGCACGTCGTCCACGTGCGGGGGGATTCCGCCGTCCCGCGCGACGGCCGTGACACCGCCCCGCCCGCCATGGCCCAGCCGGCGCCCGACCGGCCGCGGGCACCGCTGGCGGTCGTCGCCGACGACGCGCAGTGGGCCGACCTCCGCTCATCACAGTGGCGGACGCTCCTCGCGCACCCCCTCGACGACCGGCCCACGCTGCGGGTGGTCGCCGGCTGCGCCCCCTCGGTCCTGCCCCGAACCGAGCCGCGGCGGTACGAACTGGCGCTGCGCCCGCTGAGCACGGTGGCCGTACGGACACTGCTCACCGAGGTCTACGGCGAAGCGGCCGGCGACGCGCTGGTCCCGGCCGCCGTCGCCGCGACGGGTGGCGCCCCGGCGGTCCTGTGTGCCGTCCTGCGACGGTGGCCCGCCCCGGCACCGGAGGCCGAGGACTTCGTGGCCCTGGCCGAGCAGATCGGCAGGCACCGACTGCGGCGGATCCTGGACCGGTTGCCCGCACACGCGGTCGCACTGGTGAGGGCGAGCGCGGTGGCGTCCGGGGACTTCTCCCTCGACCAGGTCCACGAGCTGGCCGCGGTGCCCCCGCCGTTCCGCGAGCAGGCCCACGCCGACGTCGGCCGCACCGGTCTGCTGGGCTCCACCGCCCCGCCACGGCCGTACCATCCGCTCGTCGCGGAACAGGTGCTCGGCCTCATGGACGAGGCCGGCCGCCGCGCGCTGTACGAGCGCGCCGTGCGGCTGGGCCGCCGCGAGGGGGTTCCGGAGGCCGTCCTCGGCCGGCTCGTGGCGCACACGCGTCTGGCCGAGCCGTGGGTGCCCGCGGCACTGTACGCGGCGGGCGAGTTCGCCCGGCGGTCCGGGGACGACGCGGCCGCGTTCTTCGAACGGGCGCTGGACCGGGGGGCGTCCGGCGCCCTGCGGCCCAAGGTGCTGCTGGACCTGGCGAAGGTACGGTTGCCGGTCGCGCCCGAGGCCGCCGACCGAGGGCTGCGCCGCGTCCTGGCCGAGACCGACGCCCCAGGCCAGTCGGCCGGCCGCCTCCTCGCCGCCGACCTGCTGACCCTGCGCGGTGGGGACCGTACGGCGGCCGCGCTCGCCTCGGCCGCGGCGCGGGACACGACGACGCCGGCTGAGAGACGAACGCTCCTCGCGCTGCGGGAGGTGGCACTGGAGACGGGACCGGCGGCCGCAAACAGCCCGGCCGAGGCCACCACACCCGAGACCCGACCGGTCGTCCTTCCCGCCGCCCGACGGCCCGCACCGCCGGGACCCCATGGGCCGGCGCCGGACACTCCCCTGGCTCACGCGCCGTCGCACGAACCCTCCGAGGCCGAGGCCGAGGACGGTGTCGTCGCGTGGCGGAACTGTGTCGCCGGACGGGGAATCCAACAGGCGCGGCGGCTCGCGGCCGACGCGCTCTCGCGGGCCGGTACCGGGATGTTCGCCCCCGGCCTGGCAGCGGCGCGGGCGCTCGCCGTCGCCGAGGACGTGGACGGTGCGCGGGACGGGCTCGCACGGATCGAGGCCGAGGCCCGTCGGCAGGGTGTGGGGACCGCGGTCGCGCTGGCCCGGCTGAACCGGGCCGAACTGGACCTGCGCCTCGGCGATCTGACGACGGCAGGGGAGGAACTGGCCGCATCCGTGGCGGAGGTGCCCCGAGCCCACTGGCCCCCTCGGGCCCTGCCGCGGCTGATCGCCCTGGAGGCCCTCCTCGCCCTGGAGTCGGGACGGCCGGACGCCGCCGAATCGGCACTGGCGGGGTATGTGCCGCACCGTTACGAGTACGGGCTCGGCCGGGCCCACCTGCTGTACGCGCACGGCGTCCTGGGCCTGCGCACCGGGCTCTTCCGCGAGGCGCGGGCGCAGTTACGGGAGTGCGGCCGGATGCTGCTGGCGCTCGGGTGCCGCAACCCCGCCGTCGTGCCCTGGCGTTCCCATCTGGCCATGGCGGAGGCGACCGCGGATCCCGGCGCGGCCGCCCGTCTGCTCGCCGACGACCTGGCGGCGGCCCAGGCCTGGAGCGCGCCCGGCACGATCGGCCTGGTGCACCTGTGGACCGGTCTCACCCTCACGGGCCCGGGAGCGCTGCCGTCTCTGCGAACCGCGGTGCGGGTGCTCGGCGGTTCTGCGGCACGCGCACGGTACGCGCAGGCGATGGCCGAACTGGCCACGGCGCTGCTCGCCGACGGCCAGTCCGCGAACGCCCACCGCGTGCTGGACGGAGCGCTGGCGGTGAACCGGGCGGACGGTCGGTCCATCCCCCGTGTCAAGGAGGTCGCCGCCCACTTCGCCTCGCTGCCCCGGACCAGCCTGGCACGGCTGAGTCCGGCCCAGCGGAGGGTCGCGGTACTGGCCGCGGAGGGGCGGTCCAACCGGGCGATCTCCGAGGCCCTGTCGGTCAGCCAGCGCATGGTCGAAGCACATTTGACCAACGCGTACCGGGCGTTGGGCATCAAGGGCCGCACCGACCTGGCGGCGGTACTGGGCCATGGAGGCGGCCCGGGGGACGCTCCCGACTCCCCGCCTGCGGTCGGTACCGGCTAGGACCGGTCCGTCCCGCCGCCGGACGCGTGCTCCCACGGTCCACCCGAACACCGGCCGGACCACCGGACCACCGACCAGCCCCACCCCACCACAGGCCGCGACACCGGCCGGTCCCACCGGAGCGCGGGTCGAGTGGGGCGGCCCCGCGGGCGGTTGGCTACGTCCGGGGCCCGGAGGAGCCCGTCTGCCACGCCCCGACCAGGCCCTCGCGCAGGGCGACCGACACCGCCTGGGTGCGGTTCGGGCAGTTCAGCTTGGACAGGACGATCGCCACGAGGCGCTTGGCGGCGTGCTCGGACACGGACAGGGCCTGGCCGATCTGGCGGTTGCTCAGCCCTTCGACGAGGAGCTCCAGCACCTGCCTCTCTCGCTCGGTGAGCACGCCGATGGACGATCCGCTCCGGGGCGCGGTGTCCCGGCCGCCCCGCGCGGGGGCCGGCCTCCGCGTGACGGCCTGCGGGGCGAGTCGCTCACCGCGGGAGAGCCGTCCGAGCGCCTCTCCCAGTTGCTCGGTGGTCAGCGCCTCCCGGTCCAGGGCGGCGTCGCTGGGTATGCCGGCGCCGTACGCGGCGCGCTGCACCTCGGCGGAGGGCAGCATCAGCACGACCCGGATGCCGTTCCTGCGGGTGACCGCCGCGAGCTCGGCCACCCACGTCTCCTCCCCCGTCCCGGCGGCGGTGTCGCACCACAGCACGAGGACGTCGCAGGAGAGGACGAGCAACTGGATGGCGTCCTCGGGAGCAGCCGCCGTGAAGTCCTCCGGCTCGAATACGGAGTGCTGAGCGACATGGCCGATGTCCGCCAGCATGCGTGCGAGCCCACCGCGGGCGACCTCGCTCCGCGCCACCACGGCGACTCTGACCGATTCCCACGCGTTCATCCACCGCTCCCCCGCGCACCACCCCGAACGGACTGTCGCACGATCCGGCCGGTCCACTGCCGTGTCGCACACCTCCTTGAATACCACTCCGACCGGATCGCTCTCTACCGCTCCCGTCCCGTCACCGGCCGTGCGTCCCTCCGGTGCGACGCGCGTAGAATACGCAAAGTGCGCACATGGGCGCACACCGCGGCCGGAGCCGGGGGGTTCGCCGCCGCCCTACTCGGTGCGGGACGCGACCGCCTGGCGGGCGGCCACCGCCTCCACGTAGTCCGCCGCGAGGGCCGGACCCTCGCAGGCGCGCAGGTCCTCGCTCAGCGACCGGACCCGCGCCCGCGTGGGTGTACCGGCGGCGACGCGGTGCACGGCATCGCGCAGTCGCTCGACGGATGCCTCGGCGGGCGGCACATGGAGGCCCAGGCCTAGTTCCTCGATCCGGGCCGCGACCAGCCGCTGCTCGGGCATGTTCGGCACGGCGACCACCGGCGTACCGAAGTACAGGGACTCCATCACGCTGTTCATGCCGGCGTGCGACACGAAGGCGTCCGCATGCTCCAGCACGGCCAGCTGGGGCGCCCAGCGGTGCATCTGAACGTTGTCCGGGACGATGGACAGGGCGTCGTCGCCGGTCCACTGGCCCGCCGAGACGACCACCTGCCACTCGGTGTCCCCGAAGGCCTCCACGCAGCGGCGCACCAGCTCGCGCTGGTGGTCGAAGCCGAAACTGCCCATGGACACCAGCAGCAGCGGGCGTCCGTCGCCCGGCGGGTGCCAGGGAGTCTCGTCGCCCCGGTTGCCGATACAGGGGCCGACGAAGGCGAACCGGTCGTCGAAGGTGTCCCCGGCGGGCTGGAACGTGCGGGGCAGGAACACCAGGTTGGTGTCGTCCGCGGGCGCGTTGAACTCCTCCAGCGTCACGTCCTCGAGACCGTGGTCGCGCAGCAGTTGGCCCTGCTTGACGAAGAAGTCGACGAGGGCGGGGTGTTCCCGGTCGATCTCGCCGGCGTACAGGTCGCCGATCCGCTGGGTGAGCGAGTAGTGCTCGTTGGACGCGAAGGTCGCGAAGAGTTCGATCGCGGGCCGCCGCCACTTGCGGGACAGCACCCGGCCGGCGGCGAAGGTGCTGACGTCGTACAGCAGCACGTCGGGGATGTCGTCCGCGAATCCGGCCTCGTAGACCGGGACGGTGGCGATGGCCTCGTCGATGGAGCGGACCGGCTCGCGCACCATGTACTCCGCGTCCACCCGCTCCGGCAGCTTGCGCGAGGCGAGCCACGACTCGTACGTCAGCACCTCGGCGCCGGCCGCGGCGGCCAGGGGAGCGAAGTGGGCGTTGGTCGCGAAGGTGACCCGGTGGCCACGGCGTACGAGCTCCGCGACGACGGGCAGCGTCGTGTTGATGTGTCCGTAAGCGGGGAACGGCATGAACGCCACGTGATACGCCGACATGGACGGCAGCTTGCCAGCGCCGGCAGCGGGCGACCGCGCCGCCGGCCGAACACTGGGGAATTCACCAGGCGTTTCCTGCGGTTCGCCGCGCAGTTCGGGAGAACACCTGGACTGTGCGCCGTGTGGTGGATCCGTTCCCGGCCCTCGTGCTCCCGTGGGGCCGACAACCCGGATCCGACGGAGAGCGAGACGCCGTGAGCAAGCCATCAGGTCGTGCCGACGCGGGGTCGCACCGGCACGAGGAGCGCACCCCCGGCCTGGACGTGTTCTCGCGCGGGTGGCCCGACCAGGCCCCCGACACGGTCTGCGGCTGGGGCTCCAGCGAGCCGCACACCCAGCTCGTCCGCAAGGGCCTCCTCACCATCCTCGAAACGCACCGCGTGACGACGCTCAACGACGCCGGTTGCGGCGACCTGGCCTGGATGAGCACGGTGGACCTGCGCGGGGTCGACTACGTCGGCTACGACGTCCATGAACGTGACACCTGGCCGGAGCTGCGGCGGCGCGGTTACCAACTGGAGGTCCTCGACATCACCGCGGAAGAACTGCGTCCGGCCGATCTGCTGATCTGCCGTGACGTGTTCATCCATCTGCCGAACGACATGATCCTGCCCGCGCTGGAGCGGTTCCGCCGCTCCGCGCCACTCCTGCTCACCACCGGCTACACCAGCGACCCCACCTTGGAGCGGGGTGAGTTCTCCAACTTCGCCCGGATGGACGAGCCGAGTCTGCTGCACGCGAAGCTCGACCTGACCCTGCCCCCCTTCGGCCTCGGGCAGCCGCTGGAGCGCATTCCGGAGAACTCTCCCAACAAGTACCTCGGCCTCTGGGACCTGACCCGCTGACCGACCGACTCCAGGAGCGTCATGGCAAGCCCCACCACCCTCGCCCACTCGCCGTGCCCCAACGACACGTTCGTCTTCCACGCCTGGTCGGCCGGGCTGCTGCCCGGCGTACCCCCGCCCGAGGTCACGATCGCCGACATCGACGTCACCAACACCCTGGCCGAGCAGGGTGGACTGGACGTCCTGAAGATCTCGTACGCGGCGCTGCCGTACGTACTGGACCGGTACGCGCTGCTGCCCTGCGGCGGAGCGCTCGGCCACGGCTGTGGCCCGCTCCTGCTCACCCGTGACGCGCTCGAACCGGCCGACCTGGCCGGTCGGGTGGTCGCGATCCCGACCGAACGCTCCACCGCGTACCTGTTGTTCCGGCTGTGGGCGGCGCGGACGTTCGCGGGCGCGGAGGTGCGCACGGTCGTGATGCCGTTCCACCGGATCATGCCGGCGGTCCAGGAGGGCGAGGTGGACGCGGGGCTGGTGATCCACGAGGCGCGGTTCACCTTTCCCGCCTACGGCCTGCACCGCCTGGTCGACCTCGGCGAGGACTGGGAGGCCCGGACCGGGCTGCCCATCCCGCTCGGCGCGATCGTCGCCCGGCGGGATCTGGGCGCGGAGCGACTGGCCGGCATCACCGAGGCGATCCGGGCCTCCGTCCGGCACGCGTGGGCCGACCCCGGGGCGTCCCACGACCATGTCCGGGCCCACGCCCAGGAGATGGCCCCGCACGTGCAGAAACAGCACATCGCGCTGTACGTCAACGGGTACACCGAGGACTTGGGCCCCGAGGGCTGTACGGCGGTCCGCACCCTGCTCGGCCAGGCGGTGCGGGCGGGTGCGGTACCGCCGTTCCCGTCCGGGGCGCTGGCCCCGCCCGGCACCGGCTGATGCGTTGTGGTGCGCCCCGGCGGAAGGCTCCCGGGGCGCACCCGCGGTTCACCCGGTCACGACCTCACCCCGGCCGCCATGACCCTCTCCAGTCGGTCCGCCACCGCGGCGGCCCCCGGGGCGGTACGCACACTGCGGCTCAACTCCGTCACCCGACGCCGCACTTCGGGGTCGACGGCGAGTGCGTCGACAACGGTGAGCAGGAGCGTGGAGTCGAGGTCGGCGGGGTGGATCGACCGGCCCACGCCGAGGTCGACGACCCGCTGGGCGATGGCGTGCTGATCCTGTTGCTGGGGCACGACCACGACCGGCACGCCCTGGTGGAAGGCCTCCATCAGGCTTCCGGTGCCGCCCTGGCAGACGAACGCGGTGGCGTGTTCCAGCACCGCCAGGTGGGGGAGCCAGGTGTGGGCCTCGACGTTGGGCGGCAACGGGCCGAGACCCGAAGGATCGACCCCGTCGCCGAGCGTCATCACCACATGCCACGGAGTGCCGGCGAAGGTCTCCGCACAGGCGCGGAAGAAGCCCGGACGGCGGTTGGCCGATGTGCCGAGCGAGACCAGCAGCAGCGGTGACCCGCCCGAAGGCGGCGACCACGGCCCGGTGAAGTCCGCCGCACGCGGGCAGGGCCCCGCGAAGAGGTACTCGTCGCCGAAGGTCTCACCCTCGGTCTGGAAGTCCCGGACGACGAAGGAGATGTTGAGCGCCGCGTCGTCGCCGCTCGCCAGCCCGCCGGCGAACAGCTCCGCCACCCCGGCCGCCTCGACGCGGGCGGTCAGTTGCCCGGCCAGGTCGCGCAGCCGGGGGTCGTCCGGATCGGCCGGCGCATGCGCGGGGTCCGCCTCGGTGCCGTTCAGCGGCACGTGTGCGCTGGTGCCGAAACCGGCGTACGTCCGCACGGTCGGCACGCCGTGCCGCCGGCTCACCGCCGCGGCCGTGTCCGAGGCGAGCGCGTCGTGCACGACGACATGGGGCGGGTCGGCCGCCGCGGCGGCCAGGGCGGCCTCGAGGGGCGCGAAGCTCTCCCTGAGAAAGGCCAGCAGCATGGTCGTCGCGGTCTCCGTGCCGGAGACCGACGCCGGGAACACCGACGTGTACGGCACCACACGGGCACCGGTGTCCGCGAGGTGACCGGCGAGCCGGTCGGCGACCACGTAGGTGACCCGGTGGCCGCGCCGCACCAGTTCCTCGACCATGCCGAAGGTCGCCCTGATGTGCCCGTACGAGGGGAAGCCCAGCCACAGCACGTGTCGTGCGGTCCGCTCACCGGCAGTGGCAGTGGCGGTGGGCGTCGGGCCGGCGGCCGTGACGCCCTCCGGGGCCGTGGGTCTAAGCGGGGACACGGGCACTCCTCGATCCGGCCCGGCGGCGGTCCTCGTCGCCGGAGCCGCCGGCCAGGGCCACGACCGCCTCCAGCGTCGTGGCCTGGCGGACGGCGGCACGGGCGTGCGCCTCGTGGGCCGCCGGGTCGGCGCAGGCTTCGGCGAAGGCGGTCACCGTGCCGAGGAACTGGTCGGCGGCCGGCAGTACCAGCTCCTCACGCCGGTCCGCCCGGTACAGCCGCAGCAGCGGCCGGGCCTCGGGCGGCGGGGTGAAGGCCCAGTCCACCTCGACACGGCCCTCACTGCCCCAGAGCGCATAGGTGTTGCGGTAGCCGTGGTCCAGTCCGAAGTCGCACTGGGCGGTGACGCCCGCGCCGTCGGCGAGGAGCACCGAGCCCGCCGTGTCCACGCCACCGTCCGCCTCGTACCGCAGGTGGGCGCCGAGAACCTCGATGTCCTCGCCGAGGAAGAGCTGGGCGGCGCGGAGGGGGTAGCAGCCGGTCTCCCGCAGGGCTCCGCCGGCCAGTTCACGGCTGTAGCGGATGAGCCCGGGGTCGGCCCGCGGGATGCCGAAGGAGGCACTGAACACCCTGGGTGTGCCGATGGCACCGTCGGCGACGAGTTCGAGGACCCGTGTGTGCTGGGGGTGGTGGAGGAACGCGAAGTTCTCCATGAGGACCAGGCCCCGCTCCCGGGCCGTGCGGGCCAGGCCGGTGGCCGCGGCGGTGCTGGCCGTGAGCGACTTCTCCACCAGGACGTGTTTGCCGGCCCGCAGCGCGGCGTCCGCCCACTGTTCGTGCAGGGCGTTGGGCAGCGGGATGTACACCGCCCGCACGTCCTCCCGTTCCAGCACCCGTTCGTAGCCGGTCTCGGCCTCGCAGCCGAAGCGGTCCGCCAACGCGCGCGCCTTGCCGGGCGTGCGGCTGGCGACGGCGACCAGGCGCGCCGTGGGGCAGTTCAGCAGCGCCGGGAGGGTGCGGCGCAAGGCGATGTCGGCGGCGCCCAGGACGCCGATCCCGATCGGTTCGGCGTCAGCCACGGCGGCCCCCATGAGGCGTTCTCGACGCGCGGGTCGTCGTTGAGCTGCACGGAGTGTGTGAGCTGCGTGGCATCGGTTGCATGGTGTCCCCCACCAGGAAGTCCAGGGGCCGGCCGCGGCGGACCGGCATCGGCGAACCCCATGTGTCTCACATCGGTTCCGGCCACGGCCCCGGGCCGTCCGGAATCTGCGACTTTCCCCAGACCGGTGTTCCGGGTGCCGTTCCGTCCCCTCGGGTCGCCGTCGCGGCGGGGCAGGATCGCGGCGTTGCCACTGACCGGGCCGCATCGTGGCGGCGCCATCGGCGCCACGTCATCGACAGGGGTGTCCCGTGCGCGTGTCGTTGCCCCTGTCCTCCCGGCCGACGCACTGCGCCGCCTCGATGGTGCCGCCCGGCGGGGCACTGGTGGTGGGCGGACACGAGGTGCGGGTGCTGTGCCTGGCCGGCCCGCCGCTGACCGGGCCGGCCGCCGGCCCCGTCAGCGGTGCTTGTCCACGAACTCCCGGACGGACGCGATCATGTAGTCGGTCATCTCCGTGGTGATGCCCGGATAGACGCCGATCCAGAACGACCGCTCGGTGATGATGTCGCTGTTGGTCAGGTCGCCGGCGACCCGGTGCTCCACGTCCCGGTAGGCGGGGTGCCGGAGCAGGTTGCCGGCGAACAGCAGCCGGGTGCCGATGCGCCGCGCGGTGAGGAAGTCGACCAGTTCGGGACGGCGGAAGGGAGCGTCCTCGGTGAGGGTGATGACGAAACCGAACCAGCTCGGGTCGCTGCCGGGTGTGGGCTCGGGCAGCAGCAGGCCGGGCACCCCGTCGAGCCCGTCGCGCAGCCGCCGCCAGTTGCGCTTGCGGGCGGCGACGAAGTCGGGGAGCCTGGCGAGCTGGCTGAGGCCGAGTGCCGCCTGGATGTCCGTGGCCTTCAGGTTGTAACCGACGTGCGAGAAGATGTACTTGTGGTCGTAGCCGTGCGGCAGGTCACCCATCTGGTAGTCGAAGCGTTTGAGGCACTTGTTGTCCTCGCCCGGCTCGCACCAGCAGTCACGCCCCCAGTCGCGCATCGACTCGGTGATCCGGGCCAGCTCCAGGGTGTTGGACAGGACGCAGCCGCCCTCACCCATGGCGATGTGGTGGGCGGGGTAGAAGCTCACGGTCGAGTAGTCGCCGAACGTGCCGGTCCTGCGCCCCCGGTAGGTGGACAGGACGGCGTCGCAGTTGTCCTCGACCAGGAACAGGTCCCGGTCCTTCGCCAGTTCTGCGACCTCGGCCGCCTGGAACGGGTTGCCGAGGGTGTGCGCCATCATGATGGCCTTGGTGCGCGGACCGATCGCCGCTTCGATCCGCTCGACGGTCGTGTTGTAGGTGCCGAGGTCCACGTCGACGAAGACCGGCACGAGACCGCACTGGATGATCGGGTTGACGGTGGTCGGGAAACCCGCGGCGACGGTGATGACCTCGTCACCGGGGCGCAGCCGGCGCTCCCCCAGTTCCGGCACGGTGAGGGAGGCGAGCGCCAGGAGGTTGGCGGACGATCCCGAGTTGGTCAGATGCGCCTTGCGGACACCGATCGTCTTCGCGAAGAGCCGTTCGAAGCGCAGCGCGGCGGCGCCGGAGGCGATACGCAGTCGCAGGGCCTGCTCCACCAGCGCGGCACGGTCGTCCTCGTCGAGGACGGCGCCCGAGGGCAGGATCGGTGTGACCCCGGGCACGAAGCCCTGCCCGGACGCCTCCTCGTCCCTGTGCAGTTTCCGCGTCAGTTCGATGATGGACTGCACGTCCGTGTCAGCCATGAATGCTTTCTCCGTCCACTGCGATGGTCGAGGGTGCTGCCGTGGTCGCGTGCCGGACGCTGTCCCACAGGGCCTGGAGCGCGTCGGTGAGGGTGCGGACCGGAACCCATCCGAGTTCCCGGCGGGCCAGGCCGATGTCGAGGGGCTGTTCGCCGATCCCGGCGTCCCGGCGCTGGGCGGGCTCGGGGCCGGGCACGATGGAGGTGGTGGCGGGGTCCGCCCCGGTGACGCGGATGAGCGTGTCCACCGCTTCGGTGAGGCGGACGCCGACGCCCGAACCGACGTTGACCAGGGGCGGTACGGCATGGGCGCGTACGGCGCTCAGGACGGCGGCGGCGACGTCCCGGACGTCGACGACGTCCCGGACACCGCTGATCACCGGAAGCCGCAACCGGTCCGGACGTTCGGCGATCTGGTGGGCGATGCCGCCCAGGAGGCTGTGCCGGGAGGCGAACGGTCCGACGGCGACGGCGATCCGCAGCACCACGGCGTCGAGGCGGCCCTCGGCGACGGCCTCGGTGATGACGCGGGTGCCGGCGAGCTTGGTCTGCGCGTACCGGCCTGCCGGGCGGGCGGGCAGGGTCTCGGCGAGTCGTGTCCGCCCGGGGTGGGCGCCGTACTCGTAGGCGGAACCGATGTGCACCAGACGCACCGGTCCCGGAGCCGCGGCGACGGCGGCGACGAGTCGTTCGACGAGGGCGATGTTGCCGGCGGTGAGGTCCTCGTCGCGGGTGACGTTCCACAGGGCCCCGGCCGCGTTCACCACCACGTTGGGCCGCAGGGCGGCGAGTTCGGCGGCGAGGGTGGCGGGGTCCGTGCGGACGACGTCGAGGGTCAGGGTCCGGCAGCCCTCCGGCAGGGCGCGCTCCGGTGGCCGGCGCACCACGGCGACCACCGGCCGGCCGGCGTCGCGCAGCGCGGTGCACACGGCACGGCCGACGAAACCGCCGGCGCCGAGCACGACGGCGGGCGGCCGGACCGCGAATCCTTCTGGGTCCATCGGCGACACTCCTGGGTCATCGGGCCGAGCGGGGTGCGCCCCTTCCGGGGGCCTCACCCGTGCCGCCACTATTCACGCGAGCCGGGGACACGCCCAGCGAAGGCCCGGGCCTGGCCCCAAACTCTGGGTGTTTCCCCCGATCCTGCGGCCGTCTCCGTCCCGCGGGCGGGGACCGGAAGAACCTGGAGGCGCTCCGGATCACCCGCCCCTCAGGAGTCCACCGTGCGTGTGCTGTTCGCGACCATCCCCGAGAAGTCCCACCTGTTCTGCATGACGCCGCTGGCCTGGGCGATGCGTGCCGCCGGTCACGAGGTGCGGGTCGCGAGCTGTGTGGAGCTCGTCGACGTCATCGCCCGTACCGGGATGACCGCCGTGGCGACCGGCCGGAACGACGGGATCAGCGAGGCGATGACCGCCAACCGCCAGTCGCAGGAGGAGTGGGAGGCGGCCAGCTGGAACGAACTCGATCCGGCGAAGCTGACCTATGCGTCCGAGCTCGACCGGATCCAGCTCGCGGCGTACGGCAGCGCCATGTACAACGAGCCGATGATCGACGAGATGATCGAGTTCGCCCGCTTCTGGCGGCCCGACCTCGTGGTCTGGGACCCGCTCACCTACGCCGGTCCCCTCGTCGCGGGTGCCGTCGGCGCCGCGCACGCCCGGTCGCTGTGCTTCGCCGACGTATGGGTGATGAAGCGTCAGCTCTTCCGCAAGCTGTCCGAGGAGGTGCCCGCCGACCTGCGCCGGGACCCGCTCGCCGAGTGGCTGGGCGGCCGCGCCGCCGAACTCGGCGGCGCGTACACGGAGGAGTTCGCCACCGGGCAGCTCACCCTCGACCCGTTGCCCGACAGCCTCGCCATCGCCACGGACGCGCCGCGCACACCGGTGCGGTTCGTGCCGTACAACGGTCCCGCGGCCGTTCCGGACTGGCTGCGGACGCCATCCGGGCGCACCCGGATCTGCATGAGCCTCGGCGCCTCCAACACGGAGCGCTACGGCGGTGACTACGTCTCCAAGGGGGACATCCTCGAGGTGCTGGCGGAACTCGACGCCGAGGTGGTCGCCGCGCTGCTGCCGCGGCAGGTCGCCGAGCTCGGGCCCATGCCGGACAACGTCCGGGTGGTGGAGTCGGTGCCGTTGCACGCCCTCCTGCCGAGTTGTTCCCTGCTCATCCACCACGGCGGCTTCGGCTCGTACGCCAACGCTCTCGTGTACGGGGTGCCGCAGCTCACCGTCACCACGCCGGTGGCCGACCAGCTCTACCGGGGTGCCGGTCTGGAGGAGCAGGGCGCGGGGCTGCTGCTGCCGCACGACCGGGCGACGCCGGAGGCGGTGTACGAACGCGTCTCGCGGATCCTGTCCGACTCCGCTTTCCTGCACCATGCGGACCGGCTGCGCGGGGAGGCGACCTCCCGCCCCACTCCGGCCGAGACGGTCCCCGTACTGGAGCAACTGGTGAGGGACCGGCGCACGGCCGAGTGGCGCGCCTGACGGCGCGGGCGGGCGACGCGGCCCGCCGGGCGGGCCGCCGGTCCTGCCGTCGCCTTCCCGCCGTCCGCCCGGAGGACGGGCTGTGTCGTGTCGGGCGCGTGCCCGGGTTCCTCCGGCCGACGGCCGGGGGAAGTGCCGCGCCCTTGAGGCCGCGGGGGATGGCGCGCGGCGTCGGGCGGCAGCCGCCGACGCGGCGGCAGGAGGGCCTACGGGCCGAGGATGCCCGCGTCGTGGGCGAGGAGTCCGGCCTGGGTGCGGTTGGCGCAGCCCAGTTTGTCCAGCATCCGTGACACATAGCCCTTGACCGTGGCCTCGGAGAGGAACAGCCGGGCCGCGATCTGGGCGTTCGACAGACCCTCGCCGACACCGGCCAGGACCTGCGTCTCCCGCTCGGTCAGGGACTCGACCAGCTCGCGGGCACGGTCGCGGGCCCGGAGGCTGTCGGTGGAGGCGGCGATGAGCCGGCGTGCGGCGGCCGGCGACAGGACGGTGTGGCCCCGGGCGGCCGTGCGGACCAGTCCGATCAGTTCTTCCGGCGGAGTCGACTTCACCAGGAACCCGATCGCGCCGGCCCGCAGGGCACGCAGCACGTACTGGTCGGCGTCGAAGGTCGTCAGCACCACGATGTTCGGCGGCTGCTCCAGCTCGTTGATGCGTTCGATCGCGGTCAGCCCGTCCATGCCGGGCATGCGCAGATCCATCAGGACGACGTCGGGGCGGCTGCGCCGGACCGCCTCGATGCCCGCCGCGCCGTCATGAGCGTCGTCGACGACCTCCAGGTCCTCGGCGGAGCCGAGGATCGTGCGCAGGAACACGCACACCATGGGCTCGTCGTCCACCACCACGATCCGGGCCATGTTCACACCGCCGATTCCGCGGTCGGGACGTACGCCGGCAGCGTCGCCTCGACGCTGAACCCGCCGTCGGGGCTGGGGCCGGCCCGCAGGGTGCCGTGCACGAGTTCGATGCGCTGTCGCAGATGGGCGATGCCCAGACCGGAGCCGGTGGCCGCCAGGTCACCGCTCGGCCGGCCGGAGGGGGCGGTGTTGTGGACCGTCAGCCGCACCTGGGCCTCGGCGTACTGGGCACGCACGGTCACCCGGGCGCCGGGCGCGTGTTTGCGTACGTTGGTCAGCGCTTCGCGCAGGACGCGGTAGGCGGTGCGCCCCACCACCGGTGAGGCGAGGGCCGGGTCGCCGTCCTCGATCAGCTCGGCCGGCGTGCCCACGGCGGTCGACTCGGCGACCAGGTCGGCGAAGCCGCCCACCGACGGTGTGTGATCGCCCTCCGGCGCGGTGCGCAGGATGCCCACCAGGTCCCGCAGTTCGTCCAGGGCCTGGCAGCCCGCGGCGCGCAGTTCCTCCGCCGCCTGCCGGGTCGCCTCGTCCCGGGCCGTCACCCGTAGCGCCCCGGCCTGGAGCACCATGAGGCTGACCCGGTGGGTGACCACGTCGTGCATCTCCCCGGCGAGCCGGACGCGTTCCTCGGCGCGGGCCTGCTCGGCGAGCAGGTGGCGTTCCCGCTCGGCGCGTTCGGCGCGCTCGACCAGGGCGAAGACCATACGGCGGCGGGCGTCGAAGTACAGCGCCAGCAGCGGCCCGACCGCGGTGCGCAGCAGCCCGACGGTCATGACGGTGACCGACGGCTCCCACGGCCGCATGATGGCGAGGGTGAGGGCCGTGAGCACGAGAAACGCCGTCCGGCGGTCCTGCCGGTAGAAGAACGGGCCGTACGCCGCCATCACGGTCGAGTAGGGGGCCCAGGTGTTGGTGTCGTTGACGGGCGTCAGCGCGCCGGCCGGTGAGACCAGCAACGTCACCGCCACCGTGAACGCGCCGAGCACGCCGACCACGGTGAGCGGGGCGACGCGCCGGAAGGCCAGCGAGGCGCAGGCGAGCGCCTGTACGCCCAGCAGGGTCCAGGCAAGGGTGCCCGGTTGTTCGGGCCACCAACTCGAGCCGACCAGCGTGGCACCGGTGTCGAGCAGCACGAAGGCCACCGCGATCGCCACGTCCACGGCCACCCGGTGGCGGCGGTGCCACGGTCCCTCAGTCATGACGCCTACGGTAGGGCACGCCCGGCGCCGCACCGGCGTGCCGGGGAGCACACCCTGCCTCCGCACGGGGAGGACCCTACGAAAGTCGTATGCCGCCCGCGACGGCCAGCCGTTCGTCGCCGCCGGACCCGACGGCCCGCCCTGCCGCGCGACCGCCCCGCTGTCGTGGAATGGAGGCATGGACGCGACAGACAACCCCATCACGACGACTCCCCGGCTCGGTCGCTACACGATCGACACGGCCACTTCCTCCCTCACGTTCCGGACCAGACACCTCTTCGGTCTGATGCCCGTGCGCGGTACGTTCGCGATCCGGGGCGGCACGGTCGACGTGGCCGAGCCGCTGGCCGAGTCGCGGCTGCGCGTGGAGGTCGACGCGGCGAGCTTCCACACGGGCAACGACCACCGGGACAGCGACATCCGGTCGGCGAAGTACCTGGACACCGACCGGCACCCGCTGTTCACGTTCGTCGCCGAGCGGGTGGACACCACCTCCGTCAGCGGCACACTCACCGCCTGTGGCGTCTCCCGGCCCGCCCGGCTGTCGATCGTGCGCGCCGAGGTGCACGCGGACTCCTTCACCGTGCGTGCCACCACCCGGGTCGACCGCACCGAGTTCGGTGTGACCGCGGCCCGCGGGATGGCCGGTCGACATCTCGATCTGACGCTGGAGGTCACGTGCGTCCCCGCCTGACCCGGCCGGCCCGGCACCACACGGACGGAGGCCGTCATGTCTAGCGCGGTCGTGGTCGAGAACCTGCACAAGAGGTACGGCACGGTACGGGCCGTGGACGACGTGAGCTTCGCGGTCGAACACGGTGAGATCTTCGCTCTG
Organism: Streptomyces sp. NPDC031365; assembly: GCF_055569765.1. NCBI lineage: Bacteria > Bacillati > Actinomycetota > Actinomycetes > Kitasatosporales > Streptomycetaceae > Streptomyces > Streptomyces sp. NPDC031365. The sequence continues at coordinate 113,921 of NZ_JBVIIM010000024.1, forward strand.
CTCGGCCGCAACGGCGCCGGCAAGACCACCACCATGGAGATCCTCGAGGGGTTCCGCGACCGGGACGGGGGCCGGGCCGATGTGCTCGGCCTCGACCCGGGCGACCGGTCCACGGCGCGCCTGCTGCGCGAACGGATCGGGCTGGTGCTTCAGGACATCGCGGTCGAGCCCTATCTCACGGTCCGTGAGACCGTCGCCCGCAACGCGGGCTACTACCCCGAGCCACGGGACGTCGACGAGGTGATCGGTCTGGTCGACCTCGCCGGCCAGGAGAAGAAGAAGGTCCGCTCGCTGTCCGGCGGGCAGAAGCGGCGCCTGGACCTGGCGCTGGGCATGATCGGGAACCCGGGTCTGCTGTTCCTCGACGAGCCGACGACCGGTTTCGACCCGAACGCGCGCCGCGGCGCCTGGCAGCTCGTGCGGAACCTGCGGGACGCGGGCACCACCATCCTGCTCACCACGCACTACATGGAGGAGGCGCAGCAACTGGCCGACCGGGTGGCTGTGATCTCCGCGGGGCGGATCGTCGCCGAGGGGACCCCCACGACCCTCGGCGGACGTGACACCGCCCGGGCCCGGATCCGTTTCGCCCTGCCGCCCGGCAGCACGGTGGCCGACCTTCCGGTGGCCGCCGTACCGGAGGACGACGGGCTGGTCCGTGTCGAGTCCGTGGAGCCCACCGCCGTGCTGAACCGGCTCACCGACTGGGCGTTGCGGCGCGGCACGGTGCTGGACCGGCTGACGGTCGACCGGCCGAGCCTGGAGGACGTCTATCTGCGTCTGACCGCCGCCCCGGACCGGGAGGCGCCCGAACGCACACCGGAAGGGAGCCTCCTGTGACCACCGTTGTTCCCCGCGCCGCGGGCCGGCCGCACCACCAGCACGGCGCCGGTCTGCTGTGGCACCAGATCCGCTACGAGCAGCTGACGTTCTGGCGCAATCCGCAGAGCGCGTTCTTCACGTTCGTCTTCCCCGTCGTCATCATCGCGATCTTCGGCGGGCTGTTCGGCGGCATCGGCGAGAACGAGTTCTACTACGGGAATTCCGCACTTCAGTACTACGTGTCGACGATCGCCGCGCTGTCCGTACTGGGCTCCTGCTACAGCCAGTTGGCGATCGTGCTCGCGTCCCGGCGCCAGACCGGGATGCTGAAACGGGTACGGGCGACACCGCTGCCCGCGTCCGTGTACTTCGTGGGTCTGCTGGCGCACTGCCTCGTGGTGAGCTTCGTCGACGTCCTGCTCATCACGGTGGTCGGCCGACTCTACGGTGTCCCGCTGCCCGCCACTACGCAACTGCCCGTGCTGATCCTCACGCTGGTGCTCGGCGCCGCCGCGTTCTGCGCCCTCGGGGTGGCGGTGGCCTCATTGATCCGCAACGCGGAGGCCGCGCCGTCGGTCGTGCAGTTCGTGCTGTTCCCGCTGGTGTTCATCTCGGGCACCTACATGCCGATCCACTCCGCTCTGCTGAACGGCATCGCCGCGGCACTGCCGGTGAAGCCGTTCAACGACGCCCTCCTCGGCGCGTTCACCACCGAGCACGCCGGCCCGCCCTGGCAGGACCTCGCGGTGCTGTTCCTGTGGGGCGCGGCCGGTGCGGTGGTGGCGGTGCGGCGCTTCCGCTGGGACCCGCGCCCGGAGTGACGCGTCCCATGCCGTGAATCCGGCCGCCGGCCGGTCCGGTCCGGGTCTCCCGGCCGGTCCGGCCCCAGAACTCCGGTCGTGTCGATACGGCCGGAGAGCCGTGACCCTGCTACCTCCCCCGGGCAGGGTCACGGCTTGTTCACGCGTCCTGGCGGCCGGTGCGCGAGGGCTCAGACCGAACGCTCGCGCAGCCAGGTGTCGACCGCGCCGGCGGTGGTGTCGGCCAGGTCCTCCATCATCGTGAAGTGGTTGCCGGGCACGTCGACGACGTGGTCCGCCTCGCTCCAGCCCGTCTGCCACTGCTCCGGCGCCAGTTCCTCCCCTCCCGGCATCGGCCGGCCCGCCCGTACGAGCAGCACGGGAGCCCGGAGCTTTCCGGGCCGCCAGCCGCCCAGCAGGTTGAAGTACCAGCTCATGGCGGAGAGCCTGGCCGCGTCCATCCGGGCGAAGCCTGCCTCCCGTTCGAACATGCCGCCCAGCAGCTGGTCCTCGAACTGACCGAGCGAGTCGTCGCCGGGCACATAGGTGTCGAGCAGCACGACTCCCGCCGGGCGGCGGCCCTCCCGCTCGAGACGGTCCGCGGTCGCGTACGCCAGGACACCACCGGAGGAGGAGCCGAGCAGGGCGAACGGCGCGTCCCCGACCTGCTCGCGCACCATCCGCGCCAAGAGCCCGAGCAGGGCGTCCTCGGTGGCCGGCAGCGGCTCGTCCGCGCCGAATCCGGGCACCGAGAGCGCGGTCACGTTCCGTACGTCGCGGAACCCGGAGGCGAACCGCGCGTACTGGTGCACGCCGGCCAGCGCCACCTGGGAACTGAAGCAGACCAGGTGGACCGGCTGTTCCCCCTTGGCCAGCCGGACCGCGGTGGGTGACGTCGCCACCTCGTCGGCGGCGGCGAAGGTCGGGCGCAGCCGGGCGACGCTCTGCAGCAGTTCGAAGCCCTCGCGCAGCCGGCGCTCCTCGCAGGCCCTGCGGAACAGCCGGCCGATGGTCTCGTCGGTGCCGGTGTCTGCGCTGGATCCGGTGCCGGACGGCGGATCCGCCGGGGTGCCCGGCCGGCCCTGCGGCGGGCCCAGCAGCGTGTGCAGATGGCCGGCCAGGTCGTGCGGCGAGGTGTGGTCGAAGACCACACTCGGCGGCAGCCGCAGCTCGGTCGCGGCGGCCAGCGCGTTGCGCAGTTCCACCGAGGTCAGCGAGTCGAGACCGAGTTCCAGGAACGGCTGGTCCGGCTCGATCGCCTCGGCCGAGGCGTGCCCGAGCACGGTGGCGGTGGCGGTGCGTACGAGGTCGAGCACCGCGCGGCCGCGGGCCGCCTCGTCGAGGCCGCGCAGCCCCCGGGCCGTCGACCGGTGATCGTCCCGGCGGGCGGCGGTGCGGCGTGCCGCGGGCCGGACGAGGCCGCGCAGCAGCGGTGCGGGGTCGGGTCCGAGGGCCGTGGTGTCGAGGCGCATGGGCACGAGCGAGGCGGCGTCGGCCCGCAGGGCGGTGTCGAGGAGGCCGAGCCCCTCGTCGTCGCCCAGGGCGAGCACACCGCCGCGGGCCATGCGGCCCCGGTCCGCCCCGTCGAGCCGGCCCGCCATGCCGCGCTCCCAGGCTCCCCAGGCGAGGGACCTGGCGGGCAGCCCGTCGGCCCTGCGCTGCTCGGCCAGGGCGTCGAGGAAGGCGTTGGCGGCGGCGTAGTTGGCCTGGCCCGGCGTGCCGAAGACGGCCGCCGACGAGGAGAACAGCACGAAGTCGGCGAGCTTGGCGTCGCGGGTCAGTTCGTGCAGGTGCAGCGCGGCGTCCGCCTTGGCGCGCAGCACCGCCTCGAACCGCTCCGGGGTGAGCGAGGTGAGCACTCCGTCATCGAGGACCCCGGCGAGGTGGACGACGGCGGTGAGCGGATGCGCCGGATCCAGGTCCGCCAGCGCCCGGCCCAGGGCCGGGCGGTCGGCCGCGTCGCAGGCGACCAGGGCGACCTCGGCGCCCAGCCCGGTGAGTTCGGTGCGCAGCGCCTCCGCCCCGGGGGCGCCGGCTCCGCCACGGCTGACCAGCAGCAGATGACGTATGCCGTGGGTGGCGACGAGGTGCCGGGCGACCAGCCCGCCGAGGGCTCCGGTGGCGCCGGTGACGAGCACGGTCCCGTTCGGGTCCCAGGCCGGGCCCGGCAGGTCGGGTACGGCGACGCGAGCCAGTCTGGCCGCGTTCAGTCGACCTGCGCGCACGGCGAGTTGGGGTTCCCCGGTGTCGAACGCCGCGGGCAGGGCGAGGACCGACTCGGGCCGGTCGTCGAGGTCGGCCAGAAGGAAACGTCCGGGGTTCTCCGACTGGGCGGTGCGCACCAGACCCCACAGGGGCGCGCAGGCCAGGTCGTGCGGGCGGACGGTGCCGTCACCGAGCGCGCCCCGGGTGACGAACGCCAGCCGGGTTCCGGCGAAGCGCTCGTCCGCGAGCCAGGACCGCACGGTGCGCAGGGCGGCGGCGGTGATGTCCCGCAGGGCACGGCCCGGTTCGGTTTCCGGTTCGGAGGCGAAGGACACCAGCACGAGTTCCGGGAGGACCATGCCGGCGGATGCGGCGGCCGACAGGGCGTCGAGGTCGGCGAAGGACTCCATCCAGACACCCGCCGCGGTCAGCGGTTCGGTGAGGCCGAGGGTGTCCGAGCCGACGAGGACGCAGCGCCGGGTCTCCGTGCCGGTGCCGCGTTCCGGCAGGGGCGTCCAGTCCACCCGGAACAGCCCGTCCGCGGGTCGTGCTCCAGCCGCGGGGACCGCCGCGTACGGGCGCAGGGTGAGCGCGCCGATCGAGACGACCGGACGTCCGAGGGGGTCCGCGGCGCTGAGCGCCACCTGTCCGGGGCCTGTCGCGGTGAGACGTACGCGCAGTCGGGCGGCGCCGTGGGCGTGCAGCACGGTGTCGCCGAAGGAGAACGGCACCAGACGGCCCGCGGCATCGGGCAGCAGGTACGCGATGCCGTGCAGGGCGGCGTCGAGGAGGGCCGCGTGCAGGCCGTGCCGGCCGGCGTCGGCGCGCAGCGGTTCGGGCAGGGCCACCTCGGCGTACAGCTCGCCGTCCCGCCGCCAGGCGGCGGTCAGGCCCCGGAAGGCGGGGCCGTAGGAGACGCCGTCCCCTCCCGGCCCTTCGGGGAGGCCGGAGTGGTCGTAGAGCCCGTCGAGCGCGACCTCCTCCGCGCCGTGCGGGGGCCACGCGGTGGCGTCGAACGGCTCGTCGCCGCCGTCGGCCTCGGTCAGCGTTCCGGTCGCGTGGAGCGTCCAGGCCTCCTCGGCGGCGGTCTCGGTGATCGCGCCGGCCGGCCGGGAGGAGATCCGTACGGTCCGTCGCCCGGACGGGTCGGCGGACCCGGCCACCACCTGTATCTGCCGCTCGCCCGCATCGAGGCGCAGCGGCGCCGACAGCACCAGTTCCTCCACGCGTTCGTGGCCCGCGTGGTCCCCGGTGTGCAGGGCCAGGTCGAGCAGGGCCGTGCCCGGCACGACCGCCGCCTGGGCGACGAGGTGGTCGGCGAGCCACGGGTGGGCCGCCGTGGAAAGCCGTCCGGTGCAGACGAACCCTCCGTCGGACAGCGGTACGCAGGCGCCGAGCAGCGGATGTCCGGCACCGGTGAGACCGGCCGCCGCCAGATCGGCCGGGGCCGCGCCCGCGTCGGCCCAGTACCGCTGCCGCCGGAAGGCGTAGGTCGGCAGATCCACCCGGACCGCCCCGGTACCGGTGTAGGGGGCCGGACGGTCGACACGGGTGCCGTGCGCGAGCAGCGGGCCGAGCACGGCGGCCAGCGTGGCGGTCTCGGGGTGGCCGCGGCGCAGGACGGCGCCCGCGAGCGGGGAGGATCCCTGGATGTGGCGGGCCGTTCCGGCGCCTTCGTCGTCGGCGTCTGCGTCTGCGTCGGCGTCTGCGAGGCACTCCTCGACCGCCGCCGTGAGGACGGGGTCCGGTCCGAGCTCGACGAAGGTGGCCACGCCGGACGCGCGCAGCCGCGCCACCGCGTCGTGGAACCGTACGGTCCCGCGCACCTGCCGCACCCAGTAGGCGGGGTCGTCGAAGCGGCCCTGGTCGGCGGCGCCCGCACCGCCGGTCGCCACGACCGGAATCCGGGCCGGGTGGTACGTCACCGACTCGGCGACCCGGCGGAACTCCTCCAGCATCGGTTCCATGCGGGCCGAGTGGAAGGCGTGGCTCACCCGCAGCCGCCGGCTCCGGCGGCCCTCGAAGCGCGCCCCCGCCGTGAGCACGGCGTCCTCCTCGCCCGACAGCACGACCGCGGTGGGTCCGTTGACGGCGGCGAGGTCCACTCCGTCGCCCAGCAACGGGGTGACCTCCGCCTCGCTCGCCCGCAGCGCCAGCATCGCGCCGCCCGGCGGCAGGGCCTGCATCAGCCGGCCGCGCGCGGCGACCAGCCGGCAGGCGTCCTCCAGTGTGAGCACTCCTGCCACGTGGGCGGCGGCCAGTTCACCCACGGAGTGGCCCACGAGGTGGTCGGGGTCGACTCCGTAGGAGGCGAGGAGGCGGTACAAGGCCACTTGAAGCGCGAACAGCGCGGGCTGCGCGAACTCCGTGCGGGAGAGGACCTCGGCGGCGCTCTCGGTGTCGGCGAACATCATGTCCCGCAGGGGCAGGCCGAGTTCGGGATCGAGGTGCGCGCACACGGCGTCCAGGGCGTCGGCGAAGACCGGCGCGCACGCGTACAGTTCCCGTCCCATTCCCGGCCGCTGACTGCCCTGGCCGGTGAACAGGAACGCGGAAGGGCGCTGCGCCGCCCGGCCCAGTGCCACGCCCGGCGCCGGGGTTCCGGCCGCGATCGCGTCGAGCCGGGTCAGCAGCCCGTCCCGGTCGGCGGCGACCGCGACCGCGCGGTGCTCGAAGAGGGTGCGCGTCGTGGCGAGGGAGTAGCCGACGTCGAGGGGATCCAGCCCGGGGTGGAGCGTCAGGCGGTCCCGGAGAGCGGCGGCCTGGGCGCGGACGGCGCCCTCGGTGCGGCCGGAGACGAGCAGCGGGAGGAGGGGCGGCGCCGACACGGGTTGCGGGGTGCCCGGCCGGGCCGCGGGAGCGGCACTTCGCGGCACGGGAACCGCACCCTGCGCCACGGGGGCGGCCTTCCGCGCCACGGGAGCGGCGTCCTGTGCCGCCGGGGCCTCCAGGATGACGTGGGCGTTCGTGCCGCTGATGCCGAAGGACGACACCCCGGCGCGGCGGGGCCGTCCGGACTCCTGCCACGGTACGGCCTCGGTGAGCAGGGCGACGGCCCCGGCCGACCAGTCGACCTGCTCGGTGGGCCGGTCCACGTGCAGGGTCGGGGGCAGCAGGCCGTGCCGCATCGCCTGCACCATTTTGATGATGCCGCCGACGCCCGCCGCGGCCTGCGCGTGGCCGATGTTGGACTTGATCGAGCCGAGCCACAGCGGGCGCTCCTCGGGCCGGTCCCGGCCGTACGTGGCGAGCAGCGCCTGCGCCTCGATGGGGTCGCCGAGGACGGTCCCGGTGCCGTGTCCCTCGATGGCGTCCACCTCGGCGGGCCGCAGCCCGGCGCGGTCCAGGGCCTGGCGGATGACGCGCTGTTGGGCGGGTCCGTTGGGCGCGGTGAGCCCGTTGGACGCGCCGTCCTGGTTGACGGCCGAGCCGCGCACCACGGCGAGCACACGGTGCCCCTGCCGACGGGCGTCGGAGAGCCGCTCCAGGAGGAGCATGCCGACGCCCTCCGCCCATCCGGTGCCGTCGGCGGCGTCCGCGAAGGATTTGCAGCGGCCGTCGGGGGCGAGCCCGCGCTGCCGGCTGAAGTCGACGAACGTACCCGGTGTCGCCATCACCGTGACCCCGCCGGCCAGCGCCGTCTCGCACTCGCCCTCGCGCAGCGCCTGCGCGGCGAGATGCAGCGCCACCAGCGACGAGGAGCAGGCGGTGTCGACGGTCACCGCGGGCCCTTCGAGACCGAGGAGGTAGGCGACCCGCCCGGTGGCCACACTGCCTGCCGAACCGGTACCGAGGAAGCCCTCCGCCCCCTCGGGGACGGTGTGCAGTCGGGCGAGGTAGTCGTGGTACATGACTCCGGCGAACACCCCGGTGCGTCCCCCGCGCAGCGTGGTGGGGTCGATGCCGGCGGACTCGACCGCCTCCCAGGACGTCTCCAGCAGCAGCCGCTGCTGCGGATCCATGACCACGGCCTCGCGCGGCGAGATGCCGAAGAAGGCCGCGTCGAACTCGGCGGCGTCGTGCAGGAATCCGCCCTCGCGCACATAGCTGGCCCCGCCGGTGTCGGGGTCCGCGTCGTAGAGCCGCTCCAGGTCCCAGCCCCGGTCGGCCGGGAACGGGGTGACGCCGTCGGCGCCGGAGATGACCAGGTCCCACAGGTCGTCCGGAGTGCGGACGTCTCCCGGGTAGCGGCAGGCCATGCCGACGATCACGATCGGGTCGTCCGTGCCCGTGGCCCCGCCCGTGTCCGTCCTGCGCCGTACGACCGGGGCGGCGGCCCGCCGCCCCGGTTCGTCCTCGCCGAACAGTCGCTCCAGCAGGTGGCGGGCCACGGCTTCGGCGGTCGGATGGTCGAAGACGAGGGTCGCGGACAGCCGCAGGCCGCTCACGGCGTTGAGGTGGTTGCGCAGTTCGACGGCGGTGAGCGAGTCGAAGCCGAGGTCGCGGAAGGGCTGGTCCACGGCCACGTCGTCCGGTGCGTCATGGCCCAGCACGGTCGCCGCCTGGGTCTGGACGAGATGGCGCAGCGCGGACAGCCGCTCCTCCGCCGGCAGCGGTTCGAGCCGCTCGACGAGCGAGGCGGCCGCGGCCTCGTCGGCCCGGGCCGCCCGTCGCCGGGGCGCACGGACCAGGGCGCGGAACACGGGGGGCAGATGGTCGCCGTTCTCCCGCAGCCCGGCCAGGTCGAGGCGCACCGGCAGCACCGCCGGGTGACCGGTCGAGGCCGCGAGGTCGAACAGGGCGGTGCCGTCCGAGGCGGACAGGGGTATCACACCGCCGCGCGCCATGCGGCGCCGGTCGGCCTCGCCGAGGCCGCCGGTCATCTCACCGGAGCCGTCCCACACGCCCCAGCCGAGTGAGAGCCCGGGGAGGCCTTCGGCCCGGCGGCGGGCGGCGAGCGCGTCGAGGAAGGCGTTCGCCGCGGCGTAGTTGCCCTGTCCGGGCGCGCCCAGGGCGGCGGAGACGGAGGAGAACAGCACGAACGCCGACAGGGGTGCGGTGCGCGTCAGTGCGTGGAGGTTGAGGGCGGCGTCCACCTTGGGCCGCAGCACCCGGCGGACCTGTTCGGGGTCGAGGGAGGCCACCGTGGCGTCGGCGATCACTCCGGCCGTGTGGACGACGCCGGTCAGCGGATGTTCACCCGGGATGTCGTCGAGGACGGCCGCGAGGGCGTCACGGTCCGCGGCGTCGCAGGCGACGAGGGTGACCCGCGCCCCGAGCCCGGTCAGCTCGGCGACGAGCTCCCCGGCGCCCGGCGCCTCGGGGCCACGCCGGCTGAGCAGCAGGAGGTGGCGCACACCGTGGGCGGTGACGAGGTGACGCGCGATCACACCGCCGAGTTGTCCGGTGGCACCGGTGACCAGCACGGTGCCGTCGGGGTCCCAGGCGGGGGTGGTGTCCGGGGCGGGGGTGGTGTCCGGGGCGGGGGTGGTGTCCGGGGCGGGGGGCGCGGTGTTCAGGCGGCAGGCGAACAGCTCACCGTCCCGTACGGCCGCCTGCGGTTCGTCCGAAGCGAGCGCCTCCTCCAGGCCGTCGTGGCCGTCGACGAGTTGGAACCGGCCCGGATGCTCCGACTGTGCCGACCGTACGAGCCCCCAGACAGCGGCGCCCGGCAGGTCCCGCATTTGGTCGCCGGCCCCGGCGGTCACCGCTCCGTCGGTCACGAGGACCAGGCGGCTCTCCTCGAACCGCTCGTCGGACAGCCACTCCCGCACCAGACCGAGGACCCGGAGTACTTCGTCATGGGTGGCCCGCGCCGACTCGTCACCGGGCCTCCCGCATGCGGTCACCACGACGCCGGGCACGGGAACGCCACCGTCGACAGCGGCGCGCAGGGCCGCCAGGTCCGGATGGCGCGGCCCGTCCAGCGGCAGACCGTCACCGGGGCCGAGAACGACCGGTTCGGGCATCTCGTCGCCCGGTGTCGGCACCGGCGCCGACACCGGCATCCAGTCGAGCCTGTACAGGGCGTCACGGAGGGCGGGATCGGCCGCCTCGGATTCGAGGGCGTCCACGGACATCGGCCGCAGCGTCAGCGAGCCGACCTCCGCGACGGGCCGTCCCGACACGTCGGCGACCTGGAGGGTGACACTCTCGGCTCCGGTCGGTGTCAGCCGCGCCCGCAGACCGGTGGCACCGACCGCGTGCAGCGTCACACCGCTCCAGGAGAACGGCAGCCGCCCCGGCTCACCGGCGCCCGCACCGGAGTGCCCGGGCTCTCCGGTGCCGAGGGCCATCGCATGCAGTACGGAGTCCATGACGGCGGGGTGCAGGTGAAAGGCGTCGGCGGCGTCCGGCGCCTGCGAAGCGGCGGGCGTGGAATCGCCTCGCTCGGCATCGCCTCGCGTGGAATCGCCGAGCAGCGTCTCGACGAACAGGTCGTTCCCACGGCGCCAGGCCTTGCGCAGCCCACGGAAGACCGTCCCGTACTGGAGGCCCGCTTCCGCCAGTCTCTCGTAGAGCCCGGCCGCGTCGACCTCCTGCGCGCCCTGCGGGGGCCACTGGGTGAGGTCGTACGGCGTCTCCTCGTCCGCGACGGGGGCGAGGAGGCCGGTCGCGTGCCGCGTCCAGCGCTCGGCCGGGTCGTCCTCCCGCCGGGACGACACCTGCACGGAGCGGCAGCCGGTGTCGTCCGGAGTGCCGACCAGCACCTGCAGATGCACCACACCGGCCGCCGGAAGCACCAGCGGAGCCGTCAGGGTGAGCTCCTCCACACGTTCGCAGCCGACCCGCTCCCCCGCACACAGGGCGAGTTCGACGAACCCCGTACCCGGGAACACGATGCGGCCGGCCACCTGGTGATCGGCCAGCCACGGCTGCGACGGAACCGACAGTCCACCCAGCAGGAGGACGTCGCCGGACCCCGCCAAGCTGATCTCGGCATGGAGCAGGGGGTGCCCGGACCGAACGGAACCGAGCGGCGACGGGCCCACGCCCAGCCGTGCCGTGGGCCAGTAGCGGCGGTGCTGGAAGGCGTAGGTGGGCAGGTCGGTGACGCGGGCGCCGGTGGGGGCGTAGAACGCGGCCCAGTCGACCTCGGCTCCGCAGGCCCAGAGGCGGGCCAGGGCGGTCACGGCGGTGAGCGGTTCGGCCTGCTTGCGGTGCAGGACCGGGGCGACCAGTACGGCCTCATCGCCGGTCTCCTCGATCGCTCCGGTCAGGGAGGCGTCGGGACCGAGTTCGAGGAAGCGGGTGACACCGAGGGAGGCCATGTGCGTGATCGCGTCCGCGAAACGGACGGTGCCGCGGACCTGATCCGCCCAGTAGGCGGGGGTGAACTCCTCGACCTGCTCGCCGGTCAGCGTCGAGACGATCGGGATGCGGGGACGGGCATACGTCAACTCCCCCGCCACCGTGGCGAACTCGTCGAGCATCGGGTCCATCAGTGCCGAGTGGAAGGCATGGCTGACCTCCAGCCACCGGCCCTGCCGGTCGGACAGGGCGGACGCCACCGACTCGACGGCCTCCCGCGCACCGGAGAGGACCACCTGCCCGGGCGCGTTCACCGCCGCCACCGACACACCCTCGACCAGCAACGGCGACACCTCCTCCACCGAGGCACGCACCGCCCACATCACACCACCCTCGGGCAGCGCCTGCATCAACGACGCACGCGCCGCCACCAGCCGACACGCATCCTCAAGCGACAGCACGCCAGCCACGTGTGCGGCGGCCAGCTCACCCACCGAGTGGCCCACCAGGTAGTCGGGGGTGCTCCCCCAGGACTCCAGCAGCCGGAACAACGCCACCTCGACCGCGAACAACGCAGGCTGCGCCCAGCCAGTCGTCCTCAACGCCTCCGCGTCACCGGACATCACCTCCCGCAGCGGTCGTTCCAGCAACGCATCGAAGTGCGCGCACACCTCATCCAGAGCCGCGGCGAAGACCGGGAAGGCCTCCGCCAGCTCGCCACCCATGCCCAGGCGCTGTCCACCCTGGCCGGAGAACACGAACCCGGTCAGCCCACCCCGGGCCACCACCGGCGCCACATCCCCGGCCGCCAGCGCCGCCAGCCGCGTACGCAGCTCGTCCGCATCCGCACCCAGCACCACCGCCCGATGCTCCAGACCCGCGCGAGTCGTCGCGAGCGTGACACCCACATCCACCGGGTTGAGACCATCCACCGCGGACAGCAACCGCCCGGCCTGCGCCGCCAGGCCCGTAGCCGTGTGTGTCGACACGGGCCAGGGCAGAACGGGCAGTTGGAGATCACTTCCCTCCGCGTCGGGTGCGGCCTCCTCGGTCGGTGCCTCCTCCAGGATGATGTGGGCGTTCGTGCCGCTGATACCGAACGACGACACACCGGAACGTCTCGGCCGCTCACCGCGCGGCCACTCCCGCGCCTCGGACAGCAGCTCCACCGCACCGGCGGACCAGTCCACATGCGAGGACGGCGTATCGGCATGCAACGTCCTGGGCATCTGGCCATGCCGCATCGCCAGGATCATCTTGATCACACCCGCGACACCGGCCGCGGCCTGCGTGTGCCCGATGTTCGACTTGATCGAACCCAGCCACAACGGCCGGTCTTCCGGCCGGTCCTGCCCGTACGTCGCCAGCAGCGCCTGCGCCTCGATCGGGTCACCCAGCGTCGTCCCCGTGCCATGCGCCTCCACCACGTCCACCTCGGACGCGGACAGACCCGCATTGGTCAGCGCCTGCCGGATCACCCGCTGCTGGGAGGGACCGTTGGGAGCGGTCAGCCCGTTCGACGCACCGTCCTGGTTGACCGCAGAGCCGCGCACCACCGCCAGCACCCGGTGACCATTGCGCCGCGCGTCCGACAACCGCTCCAGGACGAGCACGCCCACGCCCTCGCCCCAGCCGGTCCCGTCGGCGTCGTCCGAGAACGCCTTGCACCGGCCGTCCCCGGCCAGCCCACCCTGCCGCTCGAACTCCACGAACGCACCCGGCGTCGACATCACCGTCACCCCGCCCGCGAGGGCGAGGTCGCACTCCCCCGCGCCCAGCGACTGGGCCGCGAGGTGCAGGGCGACCAGGGAGGAGGAGCACGCGGTGTCGACGGTCACCGCGGGGCCTTCGAGCCCCAGCACGTACGACACCCGGCCGGACAGGACGCTGCCCGCGCTGCCGGTCCCGCCGTAGCCGTCGGCCGACTCGCCGGCCAGCGCCAGCAGAGCCGGGTAGTCCTGCCCGTTCGTACCCGCGAAGACCCCGACCGGCAGCCCGCGCAGCGACGAAGGAGCGATACCCGCCCGCTCCAGCGACTCCCACACCACTTCCAGCAGCAGCCGCTGCTGCGGATCCATCGCCAACGCCTCACGCGGCGAAATACCGAAGAGACCGGCGTCGAAATCCGCCGCCCCTTCGACGAAGCCACCGACACCTCGGTCAACGGTCCAGCCCCGGTCCGGGGGGAACTCGCCCATGGCGTCCACACCGTCCGCCACCAGCCGCCAGAGGTCCTCGTCCGACCCCACTCCGCCCGGGAACCGGCATCCCATGCCGACCACGGCCACGGGCTCGGCAGCGTCCGACTCCATGTCCCTCAGTCGCTGCTTGGTCTCATGGAGTTCGAGCGTGACCTTCTTCAGGTAACCGAGAAGCTTGTCCTCGTTGCTCATCAAGCTCACCGCGTCCCGATCTCGTTGTCGATAAGGTCGAAGATGTCGTCGGATGTGGCGGCTTCGATCTTTGCCGACAGGTCGACAGCACCGTCGTCGACAGCGGCACCATCCAGGCGTTTCATTAGCTGTTGCAGGCGCGAGCCCACTCGTAGCCGCGCGATCTCCCGCGCGGGCAGGGCCAGCAGGGCGGCTTCCAACCGGTCCAGCTCACCGCCGGGATCCCCGGCCTCGTCCGAGGTGCCGTCGGCCAGTTCGCCGAGCAGGAAGTCGGTGAGGGCGAGCGTGGTCGGGTGGTCGAAGACGAGCGTCGAGGGGAGCTTGAGTCCTGTCTCGGCCGCGAGGGCGTTGCGGAGTTCGACGGCGGTGAGGGAGTCGAAGCCGAGATCGCGGAACGCCTTCGACACATCCACGGCACTCGGCTCGGCGAAGCCCAGCACCGCGGCGACCCGGCCCCTGACGACATCGGACAGCATCGAGCGCCGGGCGGCGCCCGAGACACCGGCCAGCCGGTCCCGCAGCCCGTTGGTCCCGACGCCCGGTTCACCGGTCGTGACGCTCTGCGGCGCGACCTCTGCCCACAGACGGTTGGGGCGGAGGGCGGTCACGGCGGGGACGAAACGCTCCCAGTCCACGTCGGCCACGGCGAGACAGCCCGAGGCGGTGCCCAGGATGTCGAGGGCCACGTCCGGGTCCAGCGGCCGAACACCGCCCCGGTCGATACGGGCCTGAACAGTCGCGTCATCCGCCATACCGCCCTCGGCCCACGGACCCCACGCAAG